>JBKICO010000370.1:0-3386 GCA_046567065.1 Acidobacteriota bacterium | reverse complement strand
AACCCGCTTACTACATGCGCCATGTGGCCAAGGACGCCTCCGTGCGCTCCAAGGCCCCCTGCAGCCTGGACTCGGAGCGCCAGGCCCTGGCCACCTCCTGGGGGCTGATGCAGGTCATGGGCGCGACCGCCAGGGGGCTGGGCTTCCAGGGGCCGTTTCTCTCGGCCCTGACGGACCCGGCGACCGGGCTGGAATACGGTTGCAGGCTGCTGGCACGGCTGCGCGACCGGCTACATGGCAAACACGGCTGGCCCGGAGTGGCCGCCGCCTACAACGCCGGATCGGCGCGCTTCGACGCCGCCGGCGCTTTCGTGAACCAGTCCTACGTGGACAAGATCGCCCGCGCCCTCGGCGGGAAGTGGCCCCAATGAAGAACATCACCAGACGAGCCCTGCCCGGACTCATGGCCCTGGGCCTGATCCTCGCCGCCAGCGCGGCATGGGCCTTCGAAGGAACGGTCCAGCGCGTGGCCGACGGCGACACCATCACCGTCGAGGGCGTGCATGTGCGCCTCTTCGGCATCGATGCGCCCGAGCTCGCCCAGCCCGGCGGCCATGACGCCAAGGACTACCTGCGCGCCCTGGCCCTGGGCAAGCGCGTGGACGTGCGCGAAAAGGACAGAGACGCCTACGGACGCACCGTGGCCGTGGTCCTGCTGCCGGACGGCTCCGAGCTCAACACCGAGATGGTGCGGGCCTGGCACGCCTGGGTGTACCGCAACTACTGCCGCCCCTGCTACGGGCTGCGCCTGGCCGAAACAACGGCCAGGCTGCGCGGGCTGGGCCTTTGGGCCGACCCCTCGCCCGTGCCGCCCTGGAAGTGGCGCAAACACCACAGGAGAAACAATTGAACGCCAAGAAGTGGTACGCTTCGAAGACGATATGGACCAACATGGCCGCCCTCACCGCCGTGGGCGTGCAGGCCGCCGTGGGCAGCAGCGTGATGGACCCGGCCCTGCAGGCCGCCCTGCTGGCCGTGACCAACGCGGCCCTGCGGCTCTTCACCTCGGAGCCCGTCGCGTAGGCCGCCGTGAACGACAACCTCAAACCCCTTGTCAGGGAGGCCATCCGCGAGGCCCTGGAGGACGGCGCGCTGCGCCAGGACTGCTGCGCCGGGTGCGACCTGGCCCCGGGCGAACACGCCAGGCATCACCAGATGCTACGCGGGGCCTTCTCCCTGCGCACCCAGTTGTTCAACGCCGTCATCACCTCGCTGGTGGGCGGCGGGCTGGCCTGGCTGGGCCTGGCCGCATGGGAACGGCTGGTGCGGCAGGCGGTGAAGTGACGCATGCCCGGAGCGCGCAGAACATCGGCAAGGCGCTAGCCGGTGTGCCAGCGGGCCGCCGCCCTTCTCTCCGAGAAGGTGCTGGACGTGCTGGAGCGCCTGCTTGAGGCCGAAGACGACAAGGTGCAACTGGCCGCGGCCAAGGAGATCAAGGACATCGCCCGGCAGACCGCCGAGGACGCGCCCGCGCCCAAGGACGGGCCGGGGAGGGTGTTCGTGGTCACCGGGATAGACCGGAAGCCGGGAGGCCAATGAACGGCCGGGGGGCCTTGGCCCCCCGGTTTTTTTCGTGATTCTACCAGCCGTAATAGCGGTGCGGGTGCTTCTTGTAGCGGTACACATGCCCCGGAGGAGGGGCGTAGTAGTAGCCCGGCGCCACGTACACCGGGGGCGGGGGCGGGGGCGCGACATAGACCGGAGCGGGCGCCACATATACGGGAGCCGGCGGCACGGGATTGCCCACCGACACGGACATGCCCCAAGGGCTTACGGACAGCGAACCGTACGCGAACGCCTGGGTACCGGCGAGGCAGACAAGTACGGCGGCGAGCAGCAGGCTTTTCATGACATGTACCTCCGCCCCCGCCCTATCACATCCCGTGCCACGGACTACCACCTCGATATCGCCCAGGTTTTTGTTTTCGCATTCCTATGCGGTTACGATTTTTGCCCACCAGTGACGAAATCTGCGCACTCGAGCGGGGTGAATCCGCCGCGTGCCGATGCGTTGACAGGGCGTCCAATGCTCTGTAGGGCTCATTTGAAATTGATTTTCAAAATCATAGCACGTTCCCGCTCCGGAGGTATTGGTGAGCCCCCATCTGAAACTGTCCTGCATTCTGGCCGCGATCATGGTCGGTCCGTCGCTGGCAGCGATGACTCTGCTTGAGGCGGGCAAGGCCTCCCCCGCTCTGGCCCTGCTGGCCCTCCACGCGGCGCTGGGCCTGGCGCTGCTGCCCTTTCTCGCCAAGGCCATCCTGCGCTTCGTCGTCTACCGCGAGCTCGAGGAACTGAGCGTCTTCTCCGCCCGGCTCAGGCGCGGCGGCCTGCCCGAACCCTTCGCCCTGCCCGTGGAGGCCGAGGACGAACACATGCTCATCCGCCTCAAGCGCAACCTCAACTGGATGCTTCACCTGCTGGAGGACCGCGAAAAGCGCCTGCTCTGGAGGCTGGAGGAGACCGACAAGATGCGCCGCGACATGGAGGACCTGAGCCGCCGCGACCCCCTGACCGGCCTCGGCAACCGCCGCGCCTTCGAGGACGCACTGGCCCATGCCGGGCCGAGTTCCCTCCACGAACGGCACCTGTTGCTCATCGACTGCGACAAGTTCAAGCAGGTCAACGACTCCCACGGGCATCAGGCCGGGGACGAGGTGCTGCTGGTGCTGGCCGGGATTCTGCAGGACAGCGTTCGCGAGGGCGTAGACCAGGCCTTCCGCCTGGGCGGGGACGAGTTCGCGGTGCTGCTCGGCTGCCGGGAGCTCAAGGCCCGGGACGTGGCCGAGCGTATCCGCATGCGCTTCAGGGACGTGAACGGGCGGGGCTGCACCCTCTCCATTGGCCTTGCGCCGCTCTGCCCGGTCAACGGTTCTTGCGGGGCCGCCCGGGGCGGCGTTGTGGCACGGGCCGACAATGCCCTGTATGACGCCAAGGGGTCCGGGGGCAACAGGGTCAGCCTGCGGAGTAGTCCGCAGCCGCTATAGCCTTGAGCTTTTCGCGCACAAGCGGGGCACGCCGCTGGCTCGCCGTGTCCGGCGGCAGGTGCCAGTGGTCGCATATTCGCCATTCGCGAATCGCGAACAGCGCAAGTATTATTCGTGGACTCAAGTGTTCTCACGCCCAGGAACAGGCGTCGCAGCGTCCGCAGGGCTCGTCCGGGCATTTGGGGCTGCGGCGGCCCTCTTTGTAGCGCTGCCACTCATCCCACAGCGCCTCGCGGCTCACCCCAATGTCCACGCACTCCCAGGGGAAGGCTTCATCCTGCCCGTGTTCGCGGTCCAGCACGTTTGCGGCCTGGGCCGCATACTCCTTCATGGCCGTGCGCCAGCCTTCCCGGGCCGCCAGCAGGGTCATGGGGGCCAGTTCCTCCCCTCCCCTGGCCA
>JBKICO010000369.1:0-3570 GCA_046567065.1 Acidobacteriota bacterium | reverse complement strand
ATTGCACCCATTTTGCCAAGTGGGCGGAAACAGGCAATTAACGGTACACTTTCAGCGGGGCTTGGGTTAGGTTTCCGCCATTGAACCCCGCCGACCAGGAGCGCACATGACCACCACCAAAATCATAGCCACCCTTGGCCCGGCCTCCATGTCCAAGCAGTCCATCAAGGATCTGGCCCTGGCCGGGGCCACCATCTTCCGCCTGAACTTCTCCCACTCCGTGGCCGCGGATTTCGTGCCCGTGATCAAGGCCATTCGCGAGGTGGAGTCGGAGCTGGGCCTGCCGCTCACCGCCCTGGGCGACCTCTGCGGCCCCAAGACCCGCATCGGCGAGATCGAAAACGCCCCCCGCCAGGTGAACAAGGGCCAGACCCTGCTCTTGGGCCTGCCGGACGAGAACCCCGGCGGCGACAAGCTCTTCATCCCCCTGGACGTGCCCGCCCTGCTGGAGGGCCTGCAGCCGGGCATGCCCGTGAACCTCTCCGACGGGATGCTCCAGTTCACCGTGACCAAAACCGTCAAGAACGACCGGCTCTACGAGATACAGGCCCACAACGCCGGGATGCTGGCCTCGCGCAAGGGCATCGCCTTCCCGGGCAAGCACCACGCCCTGCCCGCGCTCACCCCCAAGGACATCGTGGACCTGCACGAGGGCATCGACGCAGGGCTGAACGCGGTGGCTCTCTCCTTCGTGCAGAACGGCGACGACATCCGCCACATCAAGGACGAGATCGCCCGCCACGGCGTCTGGATGCCCGTTGTGGCCAAGCTGGAGCGCCAGAACGCGGTGGACCGGCTTGACGAAATCCTGGCGCTGACCGACATCGTGATGGTGGCCCGGGGCGACCTGGGGCTGGAGTGCCCCATCTCGCAGTTGCCCATCATCCAGAAGCGCATCATCAGGGCCTGCCGCCACGCCCAGAAGCCCGCCATCGTGGCCACGCAGATGCTGCTCTCGATGGTCAAGAACCCCATCCCCACGCGGGCCGAGTCCACGGACGTGGCCAACGCCATCATGGACGGGGCCGACTGCGTGATGCTCTCGGAAGAGACCGCCGTGGGCGACCACCCGGTCAAGGCCGTGGAGTACATGCGCGAAATCTCCGACAACGCCGTGCAGTACTATCTGGAGCGTATCCAGGGGCCCTACGCGCCCAAGAAGGAAAAGAACCCTTCGAAATACCTGGCCTACTCCGCCTGCATCCTGGCGGACAACGCCGAATCCAAGGCCCTGGTCAGCCATTCGACCTCCGGGGTCACGGCGCGCCTGCTCTCCTCCCGGCGGCCCGCGCTGCCCATCTACGCCCTGACGCCCGACGAGAAGATCATCCACAACCTCAACTTCGTCTGGGGCGTGGTGCCCCGGCTCATCGAGGCCTCGGCCGAGAGCCACTCCCGCAGGGCGGAGCGCTTCGTGGCCGAAAGCCCGGACTTCGCGCCGGGCGAGTCGGTGGTCATCACCTCGGGCCAGCCCACGCCCGGGCAGACCGAGCGCTTCACAAATCAGATCAAGCTGTACTACAAATAATCCGACGGACGGGGGCCGCAAGGCCCCCGCGCCGCATCGGAGCCCTCATGGAAATCCCCCTGCTGGAGCGCCGCGCCGTGGAGGCGGGCACCTTCCTGGCCATGTACCGGAGCCTGCTGGCCCGCATGGCCCAGACCCAGGCCCTGGAGGCCGTGCGCGGGGCCGTGGAATCCCTCGCGGCACAGGCCGGGCGGGAGTTTGCAGCCCAGGCCCCGGGCGGGCCGAGCTTCGCGCACTTCAGCACCGTGCTTGGCATGTGGCGGGGCTCCGGGGCGCTCGAGATCGATAACGTCGAGCAATCGGAACGGGAACTGCGCTTCACCGTGACGCGCTGCGCCTACGTGGAGCGCCACAAGGCCATGGGCCTGCCTGAGGAGTTGGCGGGCCTGATATCCTGCGCGCGCGACGAACCCTTCGCCCGCGCCTATTCCCCGCACATCGTCATGGAGCGGCCCGAGACCCTGGGCAACGGGGGCTCGTGCTGCCGCTTCCGGTTCATATGGAGTGAGTGATGCCTGTACGCGCCGTTGTTTTCGACCTGGACGGAACCCTGATAGACTCCCTGGAAGACTTGGCGGACGCCTCCAACGCGGCCCTGGAGGGCATGGGCCTGCCCACGCACCCCGTGGAGAGCTACAAGTACTTCGTGGGCGACGGCATGCGCACCCTGATGCAGCGCGCCCTGCCTGAGAAAGGCCAAAGCCGCCTGGACGAAGCCGTGGAGGCCATGCGCCTGGAGTACGACCGCAACTGGAAGGAGAAGAGCCGCCCCTACCCCGGCATTCCCCAACTTCTGGACGCCCTGGCGGCCAAGGGCCTGCCCCTGGCCGTGCTCTCCAACAAGCCCGACGACTTCACCCGCCTGGTGGTGCGTGACCTGCTGGGCCGCTGGAACTGGGCCGCCGTCATGGGCGAGGGCGAATACCCCAAGAAGCCCGACCCCGCCGGGGCGCTGGCCCTGGCCGCCCGGCTGGGCCTGAAACCGGCGGACATGGTGCTGGTGGGCGACACGCCCATGGACGTGCTCTGCGCCAAGAACTCCGGCATGGCCTGCGTGGGCGTGACCTGGGGCTTCCGCCCCAAGGCCGACCTGGAGGCCGTGGGCCAGCGCGTGTTCATCGACCGTCCGGAGGAACTGCTGGGGTACATCTAGCGGCTCGCACCGCTCCGTACGCAGCAAGGCCGGACCCTGGCGCATGCCGATGCGCTGGAGCCCGGCTTTTCTTGCGCCTCTTCCCCCGGGGCTGCCGGGAGGAGCCGGGTGCTTCGGTCGCTCTCGAATCAGTTTTGCGTTGCAATTATATCAGAACCTGCATATATCTCGCCTGGAGAAGTTCAAACAGGCAATCATGGTGCCCGCCGACGGGCACAGCCGGCTCAGCCTGACAGCGGCAACCTCCCTGGCGCGTCCCTGCAGTTCATGGGCCGCCCCGGCTTCGCCACGACCAGCCTGGGCCTGCCGGGGCGTCACACGACGGCGACGCACACACCACAACCGGGCCAGGCATGGAACTTTCAGCTTGCAACCTCTGCGGCGGGCGCGACCAGCACTTCATGGCCCGGCTGCACGGCCGCGACCTGCTGCGCTGCGGACAGTGCGGCATGCGTTGGTTTAACCCCACCCCCACGAGAGCCGAACTCAAGAGCCTCTACGCCGCGCAGGAATACGTCGCCGCCGAATACTTCAGCCTTGAGGACGGCCTCCAGACCAACCATTACCAGCACATGCTCCAGGCGGCGGATACCGCGTCGCGGCGCTTCAGCGGGGGCAGGGTGCTCGAGATCGGGCCGGGCGTGGGGCACTTCCTCGAATTCTGCTCCGCCCGGAAGCTCAGGGTGGAAGCCATTGAATTCTCGCAGCCTTTGGCCCAGGCCATCCGGGAGAAGTTCGGCTGCGCCGTCCGGGAGGAACCCCTGGAGGAATGCGGCCTGCCGGACGGCAGCTTCCAGGTGGTGGCTGCCTTCGACCTGCTGGAGCACGTGCGCGACCCCATGGCCCTTCTGCGGGAGATATGGCGGGTGCTGGCCCCTGACGGCCTGCT
>JBKICO010000368.1:0-4605 GCA_046567065.1 Acidobacteriota bacterium | reverse complement strand
AGGCTCAAGGACCTGGGGGTCGGCCTCTCCCTGGACGATTTCGGAACCGGCTACTCCTCCCTGGGCAACCTCCGCGACTTCCCGGTGGACACCTTCAAGATCGACCGCTCCTTCATCACCAGGCTCTGCCACGACAAGAAGACCGAGGACATGGTCCAGCTCGTGCTGGCCATGTCCAGGACTCTGGGCAAGGAGGTGGTGGCGGAAGGGGTGGAGAACGCCGGGCAGGTGGCGCTGCTGCGCAGCCTGGGGTGCAGGCTGGTGCAGGGGTACCATCTCTCACCCCCGCTCAGCCCCCAGGATATGGACGCCTTCATAGAGTCCGGCGCGCCGCGGTTCCAGACGGCCTGAGCGCCCAAGGCCTCGAATGGCCGCCTGCCGCCGCCATGCCGGGCAATGGCAGGGTGTGGGGCAGGGTGTGGGGGCCGGATGCCGTGCGGAGCGCCGGAGCCCCCGCCGGGCCGCCGCTCAGTCGCGGGTCAGGCGCGGGTCAGGCTCCGCCGTTGCGGAAGGCCTCGATCATGTCCCAGGTGAGGCTCATCAGGGATTCGGCCTCGGGCAGCTCGTGCCGGCCGAACCAGCGCGCCTCGGCCAGTTCGTTGCCGTCAAGCGTGACCGCCGGGTCCCCGTCCAGGTCCGCGAAGAAGCCCATCAGCAGGGAGTGGGAGAAGGCCCAGGGCTGGCTCTTGTAGTAGCGCGGGTTGGCGACCTTGAGGCCCACCTCCTCCAGCACCTCGCGGGCCAGGGCGGCCTCGAGCGTCTCGCCCGGCTCCACGAAACCGGACACCAGCCCGTGATTGCGGTACTCGCCCCGGGCGTTCTTCACCAGCAGCAGGGACTCGCCGTGCACGATGCCCACGATGACCACGGGGTAGACGTTCGGGTACTTCACGTCGCCGCAGTCCGGGCAGGCCAGGGCGCGCTCGCCCTGCCTGGCCAGCATGGCCGCGGCGCACCGCCCGCAGAAGCGGTTCCTGGCGTACCAGCCCGCGATGTGGATCGCCGTGGCGGAGGCGAAGGCGAGCTGAGGCGGCTCCAGCCCGCGCAGCAGGCGCATGTTGGCGTAGCCGAACGGCCCGAAGGCCTCGGCCTCGGCGTTGGAGCAATAGAACCCCGCGCCGTCCATGGAGAACATGTAGGTCAGCGCGTCCGCCCGGCCCCGGAGCGCGGGCGGCAGCTCCCCGAACATGGGGAGCGCCGGTTCTTCGCCCTCCCCGAGCAGGACCCGCCCGCCCTCTAGGAAGACGACGCGGTCACCGGGTTGCGGGCCGCCCGGGCCCGGATCGTAGCTGATGGCATGGGGTGAGATATCCTGAAACATGGTTCGGCCCTTCATGAATGGGGATGCGGCGCTGCCCGGACGGGAAACCGCCCGGCGCCCGGCCGTCCGCCCCTGGCCCGCCCTTGTCGTCCCCGGGCCGCCCGGCGTCAAGGCCGGAAGCCGCCGAGGGGCAAATGCAACGTTCCCCGGGCGGAGCGTGCGGCCGCTCAGGCCCTGCCAAAGCCCCGGCCCACCCTCTTTCAGACGCGGCCCGACACCCTCGCGAACCACGTCATGGGCCAGCCGGTCGGGTAAGGCCATAGGAGCCAGACCCCGGTGTGCTCATTGAATATATTCTGGCCGCCTGGTTTTGGGGTTGAGGCTGGTGAAGCGGCCCAGCAGCGTCAGGAGTTCCTGCGGGGGCCTGATCCAGAACGTGGCCTCCGTGGGGTGCGGGCGCGCGCTGACGAGCACTCCGATGCCCCGGCCCTTCAGGGCCTTGAAGGCGTCCTCGTCGGTGCTGTCGTCCCCCAGGTAGAACACCAGCGCCTCGGGGTGCTCCTCCAGGAGCGTCGCGATGGCCGTGGCCTTGCTGACTCCCGGCAGACGCAGCTCCAGGCCGCCGTCGAAGGGATGCAGCTCGAGCCCGGAGCGCTCCGCGAGTTCCAGGAGCCTCGGTTCGAGCCGGGCCTTGAAGTCCTGGCTTTGCTCGGGGGAGAGCCCGCGCAAGTGGAAGGCCATGCCGCACGGCCTGGCCTCGGCGAGGGTGCCGTCCGCCACCAGGGAGCAGGCCTCCTTCAGGCCCGCCAGTTGCGCCGGGGAGAGCGGGGTCACGGCCTCTGCCCCTCCAGGGGTGAGGCGCTGAGCGCCGTGGCAGCCCCAGATTTCCGGAACCGGGTGGATGTTGAGAAGCCGAGAGGCTCGGCGCGTCGCGCCCGCTGATCACGACGAAGCGGCTCTCCCCCTTGACGGGGAGGCGGTTCAGCACGTCGCGCACACCCGCATAGGGGCAGGCGTGGTCCCTGTCGGGGTGGTAAGGCGCGAGGGTCCCGTCGTAATCCAAAGCCAGGATCCAGGGCCGTCTGCCGTGAAAGACCTGACCGGCAAGCCGGTCTTCCAGCAGTTGGCCCAGGCCGGGGAGCATATTTTTCATTGAAACACCTTCAAGTAAGCGTGCAGCATGTTCATGAGGTCCTCGAATTTTTCGCCCGCGCCCTCAGAGTCGCGGCTGATGTGGCGCGGAATCTGATCCGGCGGGAGCGCCTCCGGGCCTTCACGGTCCGCGGGTGCCAGCCCGGGCTGGCGGCGCTTCCAGCCCGCCATCTGCGCCACGGGGACACGATCAGGCTGGCCGCGCCGCGCAGGGGTGGGTGCCTGACGCCCGCCCGCTCAGCTCACCAGGGCATCCCGGCGGAACCGTTCCGCAACCCGGCCTGCATCCGAAACAGCGGCTGCAATTCACTGCAGCCGCGATGGGCGTAGCGACGTGCGCGACAGTTGAAAACATTGTAATCCTTAGTACTCGGCGCAAGCGTCTTTGGTGTGGGCATCAGATCCCAGCATATGAACGCAAGGCGCTGTTGTTCAGCATAATTTAATATTAGGAATCAATCCACAGCAACGTGACGACGATGTGCTTGCATTCCAAGCAAAAGTATCTCACGCGGATGAAAAGATTCAATATTCTTGAATGGCAGGATAAACAGAGTCATACTTGCGGTCAACGCGCAGCAACAGTGCGTCAATACTTCACGATCCGGTGCAATATCAACCCCTTGCGGTGTCGGGAGAACGCCCCGCTTCGTGAAACTTTGTTCATGGAGTGCTGGATGCACCCAAAACGCCGGACTGAGCGGCGGGGTGATCCGATGGCGTATCGGGGCTGCCGGAAGACGCGCCCGGGGCGTTGAGTGTAACCCTCCCCTAAGCAGGCCCGGCCAATTGTTGAAATTTCTGGCGAAGCAGCCCCCCGTCATCATCGGCCAGCATGCGCCGCATCTCCATGGCATTCCGGCAATGCAGCCTGCTTCGCGCCCCCGGTGCGTATTGCAGCAAAGCGGGAACAGGCCGGAGGGAAGATGTTACTGAGGGCGAGTTGGAACAGTTTCGTCCATTTCCAGGAATGTCAGGACAATGCGGGAAAACTCCGAGGGAGCCTCGAATTGCAGATGGTGCGTTCCATTCTTGAATTGGACAAGCCATGCGCCGGGAATCAAACGTGCCAGCGTACTTGAGCTCTCGGTTCCAACGATGTTGTCTGCTGTGCCGACCAGCAGCATGACCTGATTCTTGATGAGCGGCATCTTGTCCAATGGGGATTCCCAGTCCATTGCCGCCATCAACTGCTTCTTGACCGTGGGATTGTCAGGCAAATCAATGCCGTTGAACGCTGCTGCAACGGCTTTCCCATTGATCGATGTGGCATGGATGACAGCTTTACCGACCCGATCCGGATGATAGAGCAGGAGATTCTGCGTGGTAACGCTCGACTGCGAATACCCCAGTACATTTGTCTTTGCGACTCCAAGTGCGTCTAGCAGGCTGATTACATCCTGGGAAAACAGCTCATAGCTGAACTTTGCGCCGTTGTCCGTGGTATACCCCATTCCGCGGTTATCCATGATGATCAGCTGATATTTTCCGGATGCCGCCTCGATGAACTCCGGGGTCCAGCGCTCCATCGTGCAGCCAAGGCCGGTGAGCAACAGGAGCGGCTCCCCGGAACCGATCAATTTGTACCCGATCCTGATCCCGTTCCCTTCGACTTGGTAAATGGCGCGGCCTTGAGCATCCGCGGCTATATTCTCGCCAACGGGCGCTATGTCCCTGGCCGAAGCTACGCAAACAGTAGCAGCCAGCGTAAGGGCCAGCGCGTACATGACGCGGATTCCAAGGAATAACGATCTAAAATTCAACATATATCTTCCTTTGAACGGGATTGGCCACGCATCATCGCAATGAACGCAAGCCATACCTACGGAAACAGTTTTCCGCAATTCGCGGCAAAGGAGAATAGAGCAAGGGAATGTCCGGGCGGCGGCAAGGGCTGAGGGGCCGATGGGGCTGAGCCGGGCAGACTCGGACTTGAGCATGTTCACCGGCAGTTCTTCGTCACCCTCCGCCCGAACCGAGCCGCCGATTACTTGAATGGCAGTCCAATCATGCACCGGAATAATTAGTCTTTTGCATGACAGCCAAGGTTGCCAACGTGGCCTGTTGGCGTCCGCGAACAGATTCGTGGCCTGAAGTGGCTGCACTGCAACCGTGCCGACAACAGAAGTTTGGCGGATGTTGTTGCGTAGTCGATGTGGCTGTGGTTAGATGGCAATACTCAGCTTTGTACC
>JBKICO010000367.1:0-4988 GCA_046567065.1 Acidobacteriota bacterium | reverse complement strand
ATGGCGTAGCCCACGCCCTCGGGGAAGCGCTTGGAGAGCTCGTCCATCTTGGCCTTCACCCGGTCGGCGGTGTCCAGGGCGTTGGCGCCCGAGGCCAGGAAGATGCCCATGGGCACCGTGGGGTGGCCCATGCGCGTGCCCACGAAGCTGTAGTCCTTGGAGCCCAGTTCCACGCGGGCCACGTCCTTCAGGCGCAGGGTGGAGCCGTCGGGGTCGGCGCGCAGGATGATGTTCTCGAACTCCTCGGCCGTGGCCAGGCGGCCCTGGGTGATGACCATGTAGTTGACGTCAACGGGCGAGGGCTGCGGCTCCTCGCCGATGCGCCCGGCCGCGTACTGGGAGTTCTGCTCCCGCACGGCGGCGGCCACGTCGGCCGGGGTCAGCTTGAGCTGGGCAAGCTTGTCCGGGCGCAGCCAGATGCGCATGGAGTAGTCCTTGGCGCCGAAGATCATGGCGTCGCCCACGCCGGGCACGCGCTTGAGCTCGTCGATGACGTTCACCAGCGCGTAGTTGCTGACGAAGATGGTGTCGTAGCGGCCCTCCGGCGAGTCCATGGAGAGCACCATGAGCATGTTGGAGGACTTCTTGGTCACCGTGACGCCCTGGCGGCGCACGTCGTCGGGCAGGAAGGGCTGGGCCGCCTGCACGCGGTTGTTCACGTTGATGGTGGCCTGGTTCGGATCGGTGCCCACGGTGAAGACCACGGAGATGGAGACGGAGCCGTCACCCGCGCTGGTGGAGCGCATGTAGAGCATGTTCTCCACGCCGTTGATCTGCTGCTCCAGGGGGGCGGCCACGGTCTGGGCGATGATCTCCGGGCTGGCGCCGGGGTAGGCCGTGGCCACCAGCACCTCGGGGGGGATGATGTCCGGGTACTGGGCGATGGGCAGCGCCCGCAGGGACACCAGCCCGGCCAGGATGATGACCAGGGAGATGACCGTTGAGAATACCGGGCGCGACAGGAAGAAACGCGAGATCATTTGGCCCCCTGCGCGCCGGCCTGGGCCGGGGCGGCCCCCTGAGCGGCGGTGGCCTCGCCGCGCACCGCGACCTGCACGCCCGGGCGGACCTTGATGACGCCCTCGGTGATGATGCGCTCCCCGGCTTCGAGCCCGCTCTCAACCAGGTAGGAGTTGCCCATCAGCTCGCCCAGGGCCACGGGCCGGGGCTGCACCACGTTGTCCTGGCCCACCACCCACACGAGCGCGCCCTGCTGGGTCTGGAGCACGGCGGCCTGCGGGATGGCGATCACGTCCTTGAGGCGGGCGCCGTTCAAGCGCACGCGCACGAACTGGCCGGGCAGCACCTCGGCCTCGGGGTTGGCGAACTCGGCGCGCAGCTTGACCACGCCGGTGTTGGTGTCCACGCTGGTGTCGGTGAAGTTGATTCGCCCGGAGCGGGAATACTGCCCGCCGTCGGGCAGGGCGATGGTCACCAGGAAGTCGCCGTTGTCGAAGGCGATCTTGTTCTCGGCGCGCAGCTTGCGCATGCGGGAGAACTCGGGGCCGGGTATGGAGAAGTTCACGTACAGGGGGTCGAGCCGCGTCATGGTGGTCAGCAGGCTGGTATCGGAGTTGGCCACCACCAGGCTGCCCTCGGAGCGGGTCTCCTTGCTGGTGATGCCGGTGATGGGCGCGGTGACCTTGGTGTACTCCAGGTTGAGCGCGGCCTCGCGCACCTTGCCCTTGGCCGCGTCCACCTCGGCGGCGGAGGTCTGCAGGTCGGTTTGGGAGTCGTCGCGGTCCTTCTGGCTGACCACGCCCTCCTTGAAGAGCTTGGCCATGCGCTCCTGGTCGCGCCGGGCCTTGGCCAGCCTGGCCTCGGCCTGGGCCAGCGCGCCCTTGGCCTGGGTCAGCGCGGCCTGGAAGGGCGCCGGGTCGATGACGAACATCAGGTCGCCCTCCTTGACGCGCTTGCCCTCCTCATAGGCGCGTTTGAGCAGGATGCCGCCCACGCGGGCGCGCACCTGCACCTCGCGGGAGCCTGCGGTCTGGGCCATGTACTCGATGTGCAGGGGCAGGTCCGCCCGGGTCACGGTGGCCGCCACGACCTCCGGCGGAGGCATGCCGCCCGGGGCTTGGGCGGTGGAATCCTTGCCGCAGCCGGCCAGGGACAGCACGGAAATCAGGGCCAGCAGCGCCCACATGGCGGAAGCGGGCTGCCGGTTAACGCTCGGGAACATATGCCCTCCGGTTATGCCGGGCGGGATCTGCCCGGCCGGCTTTGTTAGAGCACTAATAATTAGCACTACACGCACCGAGTCAATTGCCGAAGTCCCAGCGCATGTCAATATTTTGGAGCACGAGCCATCTGCCGGGGGGTTGTGGGGAGGCCTGCCGGTGGGTATGGGGGGTCATGCCGAACGCAATCGTGGACGTGGCCATCAACGTGCTGGGCAAGCCCGCCCAGACCGCCCTGGCGCTGTTTTCCCTGCTGCGCCACAGCGGCCCCCGCATCGGGACCATCTATTTCGTCGAGGAGCCCGGCCCGCTCAACAGCAACTACAGCCAGGCCGAGCTGCTGGCCGCGCTGGGCGGGCGCGTCAGGCACTTCCTGCCCCAGGCCACCAACTGGCGTTACGCCGTGGACCCCGCGCGCCTGGCCGACCCGGCCTACCGCCACACCCTGCGCTACCAGTACGCCTTCGAGGCCACGGACAAGCCCTATCTGCTGCTCATCCACAACGACTGCGAGTTCGTGGGCGACGCCGTGGGCCTGCTGCTTAAGAACATCGGGGAGGCCACCGGCGCGGGGGAGATCGGCCAGTGCTGGCTGTGCCCGGCGGCCATGCGCGGGCTGTGCGGTCCCGGCCGCTATCTGGAGTACCGGCCGGATTACGCGCAGCTGGAGGCGCTCTACGCCTCCATCGACCCGGCGGTGTACCGCCGCAAGTATACCGAAGCCCCCACGGAGGAGCTCAAGCGGCGCCCATGGCCCCTGCCCGAGTGCCGCCTCAACGAGTTCTGCTGCCTGATCGACATGGAAAAGGCCCGCCCCGCCACCTGCCCCCAAGGCCCGGCCAGGCCCTTCGGAGCCTACGTGGACGTGGGCGACCCCTACACGGGCAACGGCATCCTGGATATCGGGGTGGCCTGGTTCGGCGACCTGGTGCACATGGGCCACGCCTTCAGGCACGTGGAGCTGAAGGAGTGCGTGCTGCACGAGGGCGTGGGGCACAAGGCCCTCTTCGACGAGGAGCGCTATGTGGCCTGCGAGGAGCGCGCAGTGGACATCCTGGCGGAAAAATTCACTCGCTGAGCACCATACCCGCCACGGCCCCGCGATCCTCCAGCACTTTGGCCACCACCCGGCGCAGCTCCTCCATCCTCACGGGTTTACTCAGGTAGGCGTCCATGCCCGCAGCCAGGAATTTCTCCCTGTCGCCGGTCATGGCGTAGGCCGTGAGCGCCACGATGGGCACCCTGGCCTGGGTCCTGAAGCCTTCGGCCCCCCTGATGGCCCGCGTGGCGTCCAGGCCGTCCATCACGGGCATCTGGATGTCCATGAGCACAAGTTGGCAGCCCCCGGTGGCCAGCGACTCGAGGGCCTCCGCCCCGTTGCACGCCTCGGCCACCAGGCAGCCTTCCTTCTCCAGCATGCGCCGCATGGCCATGCGGTTGACCCGCTCGTCCTCCACCAGCAGCACGCGCAGCCCCTCTGGCAGCCGGGGCGCGGCGTCGTGGAGGGGTGTGGGCCGGGCCTCTCCGGCCTGGGGGAGCCCGGCCTTGAGCGGCAGGCAGACGTGAACGGCCGTGCCGCGGCCCTCCTCGCTTTCTATGGCGATGCCCCCGCCCATCATGACCACCAGCCGTTTGACTATGGCCAGGCCCAGGCCCGCGCCCTGGTGGTCGCGCACGTAGGACTGGCTGACCTGGGTGAAGGGTTGGAACAGGCTGGAGATCTTCTCCTCGGGCATCCCGATGCCCGTATCCCGCACGGTGAACACTACCCGCACGCCTTCCCGGCCGCACTCGCCGCGCCCTGGAGCCCCGGGGTAGACCTCCACCAGCACGTGGCCGCTTTCGGTGAACTTCAGGGCGTTGCCGACCAGGTTGAAGAGCACCTGGCGCAGCCGGTGCTCGTCCCCCGTGAACCACGCGGGCAGATTCTCGGAAACCTCGATGCGCAGCTCCAGCCCCTTGCGCCGGGCCTCGTGGCGGAAGAGGTCGTGGATGGGCTCGGTCACGCCAGCCATGCGGAAATTGGTCATCTCCAGGCTCAAGCGGTTGGATTCGATGCGCGACAGGTCCAGGATGTCCGAGAGCAGCCGGGCCAGCCTGGCGGACGCGGCTATGCCGGTGCGCACGTACTCGGCCTGTTCCGCGTCCAGCGCGGTGGTCTGGAGCAACTGGAGCATGCCCAGGATGCCGTTGAGCGGGGTGCGCACCTCGTGGCTCATGTTGGCCAGAAACTCGGACTTGCTCCTGCTGGCGGCCTCGGCCAGCTCCTTGGCCTCCTTGAGCTCCAGGTGCATGCGATGGATTTCGGAGAGGTCCACGTCGATGCAGTACATCTCCTTGGAGCCGTCCGGGGCCTGTTGCATCACATGGGAGGAATAGACCGGCACGTCATGGCCGTCCTTGTGCCTGAGAACCAGCTCCCCCGGGGGGATGGGCACCCCGCGCTCCACCCAGTCCGTCACCGCCTGGACCACGCCCTCGCGCATGGGGCCGGGGATGATGAGGTCCTCCAACTGGCGGCCCAGGGCCTCGTGCCTGGGGTAGCCGTAAATCTCCTCGCTGGCCCCGTTCCAGAGGATGACGCGGCGGTTCTCGTCGTAGCCCTGGATGGCGATCCTGCGCACGCTCTCCACGATGTTGCGGAATCGGGCCTCGCTTACGCGCAGGGCCTCCTGGGCCTGGCGGGCCGCGGTGACGTCGATGTTGAGCCCCATGATGCCGAGCATCCTGCCCTCGTCCACAATGGGGGTGGCCACCTCGTGGAAGATGCGCCTCCCGCTCAGGGGGAGCGAGTATTCCCTGTGCGAG
>JBKICO010000366.1:0-4166 GCA_046567065.1 Acidobacteriota bacterium | reverse complement strand
AGCATCGGCTACGCGCCGGGGCGTGTTGCCCGGCCCAGACTTCCCGACGGAGCCTCCATGAGCTGGTTCACCCAATTGTTTCTCGCGCATGGCGCGGCCCAGGCCGTGGTTGTGCTCGGCTTGGCCGTGGTGCTGGGCCTGGCCCTGGGGCAAGTGCGCGTCTGCGGCATCCGCCTGGGCGTGGGCGGCGTCCTGTTCAGCGGCCTGGCCCTGGGCCACTTCGGCCTGTCGCTGGAGCACGAGGTGCTGGAATACGCCCGCGAGTTCGGGCTGATCCTCTTCGTCTACTCCATCGGCATGCAGGTGGGCCCAGGCTTCGCCGACTCCCTGCGCCGCAGAGGCTTCCGCCTCAACGCGGTGGCCACACTGATCGTGCTGCTGGGGGTGGCGGTCACGGTCTGCTTCGCGGTCTACGGAGGGGTACCCCTGCCCTACGCCGTGGGCCTGTTCAGCGGCGGCACCACCAACACGCCCTCGCTGGCGGCGGCCTCCCAGGCCTTCAAGGAGGTGGCCCCCGCCCTGGCCGAGCAGGCCGTGGGCCAGGCCGGGCTGGGCTACGCCGTGGCCTACCCCTTCGGCATCTTCGGCATCATCCTGGTGATGCTGCTCATCCGCGCCGTGTTCCGCATCGACCCCGCGGAGGAGCTGCGCCAGATGCAGGAGCAGGCCTTGGCCCTCTCCCCGCCGCTTGCGACCATGACCCTGGAGGTGGCCAACCCCAACCTGGAGGGCCTGGCCCTGGGCGCGGTGCCCGGCCTGGCCGAGATGGGCGTGGCCATCTCCCGCGCGATGCTCGCGGGGCAGGTGAGCGCGGCCACCCCCGGCACGGTGCTGCGCGCCGGGATGCTGCTGCACGCGGTGGGCCGCCCCGCCGACCTGGAGAAGCTGCGGGTGCTCGTGGGCCCCCGCTCCGAAACGGACCTGCCCCAGGTGCCCGGGCCGCTGGCCATCGGGCGTTTCGTTGTCTCGCGCCGGGATGTGCTCGGGCGCAGCGTGCCGGAGCTGGCCCTGTCGCAGCGCTACGGCGTCACGGTGACACGCGTCACCCGCGCAGGCACGGAATTGGCCCCCGGGCCGGAGCTGCCCCTGCACATGGGCGACACAGTGCAGTGCGTGGGCCAGCCGGAGCAGCTGGCCGCCGTGGAGGCCGTGCTGGGCAACTCCGCCAAGGAGCTGGAGCACCCCCAGGTGCTGCCCATCTTCCTGGGCATCCTGCTGGGCACGGTGGTGGGCGCCATCCCCGTGGCCCTGCCCGGCCTGCCCTCGGGCATCAAGCTGGGCGTGGCGGGCGGGCCGCTGCTGGTCTCCATCCTGCTTTCGCGCCTGCACCACTTCGGGGGCATGGTCTGGTACATGCCCGCCAGCGCCAACCTGATCCTGCGGGAGGTGGGCATCTGCCTGTTCCTGGCTTGCGTGGGGCTCAAGGCCGGGGACCGCTTCGTGGGCGCGGTGACCAGCGGGGACGGCCTCTACTGGATGTTCGCCGGGGCCTGCATCACCTTCATCCCGCTGCTTGTGGCCGGGCTCATCGGGCGCATCTTCCTCAAGTGCAACTACGCCTCCATGTGCGGCCTCTTCGCGGTCAGCATGACCGACCCCCCGGCCCTGGCCTTCGCCGGGCAGATGCTCGGCAGCGACGCTCCGGCCGCGGTGTACGCCACGGTGTACCCGCTGGTGATGATCCTGCGCATCCTGGCGGGGCAGTTGCTGGTGCTGCTGCTGGCTTCGAGCCTCTGAGGGGCGGCTGTTTCCGCATTGCATGGTTGTGGGCGGAGGGCAAATCCGCTAGGCTCCAAGCTTTGCACCCAATCGACCATCGGAGGCCATCGTGCGGTTCAGCGCCAGAATGGCCGGCGTTCGCCGGTCCTACATCCGAGAGATCCTCAAGGTCACCCAGAACCCCGAAATCATCTCCTTCGCGGGCGGCCTGCCCAGCCCCGACCACTTCCCGGCAAAGGCCTTCGCCCGCGCCGCCACCGAAGTATTGGAGGACAGCGGCGCCCAGGCCCTGCAATACTCCATCACCGAGGGCTACCCCCAGCTGCGGGAGTTCATCTCCGAGCGCTACAAGAGCAAGTGGTCCATGGACATCCCGGTGGAGAACATCCTGATCACCACCGGCTCCCAGCAGGGGCTGGACCTCCTGGCCAAGGTGATGCTCGATGTCGGCGACGACGTGCTCATCGAGCGCCCGGGCTACCTGGGTGCCATCCAGGCCTTCTCGCTCTACGGGGCGAACTTCCTCACGGCCTCGCTCGGGCCCCACGGCGTCGACCTGGTGGAGTTGGCCGAGCAACTGCGCGCCCGGCCCAAGCTCTTCTACGCGGTGCCCAGCTTCCAGAACCCCTCCGGTGCCACCTACGATGCCCACACCCGCCGCGAGGTCGCGCGCCTGATGGAGAACAGCGACACCATCCTCGTGGAGGACAACCCCTACGGTGAGCTGCGCTTCAAGGGCGAGGACGTGCCCCCCATCCGGGCCTTCCTGGACGGCGACCGCATGGCGCTCATGGGTTCCTTCTCCAAGATCGCCAGCCCCGGCATGCGCATCGGCTGGATCGCCACGGGCAACGAGCTGATGCACAAACTGGTCACGGCCAAGCAGGCTTCCGACCTGCACACCTCCATCTTCGCCCAGCGCGTGCTGCACCGCTTCCTGGAGACCAACGACCTGGACGCCCACATCGCCATGATCCGCAAGACCTACGGCGAGCGCCGCGACGTGATGGTGGCGGCCATGAAGCGCGAATTCCCCCAGGAGGTCCACTTCACCGAGCCCGAGGGCGGCATGTTCCTCTGGGGCGAACTCCCCAAGGACGTGGACTCCGAGGAGGTGTTCAACAAGGCCATCGCCAACAAGGTGGCCTTCGTGCCCGGCCGCCCCTTCTACGTGGACGGCACGGACAACGCCTTCCGGCTCAACTTCTCCAACTCCACGCCGGAGCGCATCGAGGAAGGCATCACCCGCATGGGCCGCTGCCTCAAGGAGGTGCTGGCCAAATCCTCCAAGGGCAAGGCCGCACCCGCCAACGGCACCGGGCTGGACATTTAGCCGCATCACCGTGATGAAAAAGTGAAGGCCGGGGCGAAAGCCCCGGCCTTTTTTGTTTTGCCGTATGTGGCCGGGGGCGGGTGTGCGCCCTCGAAGCAGCGGGTGAGCGCCGCCCTGGGCCACCTATAAAATCTGCTAGGTGACACTTCCCGGCGGTGTTCCTAAAGAATGAACCATTCCTGCCTTGCCGCACGCGGGCCCTGTGCGGCCGGAGGCGAGCCACAAGGACTCTCGCAATAGGGACGGAACACTGAGCAACAAAGAGCACGTAAAATGGATGTACCTACACTCCTATGCGTACTGCTGATCGCCGGGGCCGTGTACGGGCCTTGAGCTTCAGGCGCTTGCCTTGCCACCGATGCGAAAGCGGAAGCACGGCGCGGTACAGTCTCACAGGCTAAGTCTCTCGTGCTCGGGGTGATCCGAGTCGCTTCAGGAGCTCATCTTCCGACCAGGACCTTCACGCCAAAGTCGATCACATGCAACCGATGCTCCGGGACTTCGCTCCGCCCTTTGTCGTCCAGTTCCCGAAGCGTCAGGTAGGCGGCCACATCAGAAGGATGGGTCAGCCCGGAGTTTCTGATCGTGCCGTGGGTGGCGGCAGCGCCGCTCGTCACCGAGTCGGCCAGAGCCCGGCACTTGGCTTCCAGCTCCTGAATGGCGGGCAAGTCCAGCTTCTTCGCAGCGGGAGTCCAGAGTATGGCGACTTCCCTGAGAGAGCGTGACTCAAGGGCCTTGGCAGTCTTGGAGACCGACCTGGCCGTCACACCCCACAAACTTAGCTGGCGAGGGCCGTCGCTCTTGCCGCGTTTGCCTCTGGGCGGCTTGGCGTCTTTCTGTTCGAAGCATTGCAGCATGGAGTTCTCCCGGGCTTGAGGTGCCTTTCTGGGCCTGGAGAAATTTATACCTAGGAGAGGCGACGGTGGGCAAGCGGAGATAAAAAGCGGGACAGGAGCGGGACAAAATCCGACCCAACGAAAAAGGGGTCACGGCTTATTGACCTTTCCCCCAAAAGGTATCCCAGTTATTAGTTCGCGACTTCGGCCAGGGAGGTCGTGGTCATGAGGAAGAGCCGTTTCACGGAAGAGCAGATCATTGGGATTCTCAAGCAGGC
>JBKICO010000365.1:0-4705 GCA_046567065.1 Acidobacteriota bacterium | reverse complement strand
CCGGGGAGGCCACGGCTGGCCCCGCTCCGGCTCAGCGCGTGCGGGACGCGGCGCACATGCGTGGCCGCCCTTCGCCCGGCCCGTCGCCGCCTGGCCTAGGCCCGGCCCAGGTACTCCGCGATCATGGCGTCGTAGGCCGAGGTGGCCTTGAAGGTCTCCAGGGCCATCTTGTGGCGCAGGGCCAGGGGGGCCTGCATCTTGTTGGCCTTGAGCGCCTCGGTGATCTCACCGTAGTAGGCCGGGGAGGGAACCACCAGGATGGAATGGAAGTTCTTGGCCGAGGCCCGCAGCATGGTGGGCCCGCCGATGTCGATCTGCTCCACGGCGGCCTTGAGGTCGGCCTTCTGGGCCACGGCCTTGGCGAAGTCGTAGAGGTTCACGCAGATGAGGTCGAAGGGCTTGAGGCTGAATTTCTCCAGGGTCTCAAGATGTTCGGGGTTGTCCTTGTCGGCAAGGATGCCCGCGTGGATGTGGGGGTGCAGGGTCTTGACGCGTCCGCCGAGCATCTCGGGGAAGCCGGTGACCTGGTCGACCGCCGTGACCGGCAGTCCGGCGTCGGTCATGGCCTTCTTGGTGCCGCCGGTGGAGACCAGCTCCACCCCGTTGCCGGAGAGGAACGCGGCGAACTCGGCCAGGCCGGATTTGTCGGTGACGGAAAGGATGGCCCTGCGGATAGGCAATAATTCCATGTCTGCCTCGCTTTTTGCTTGGCAGTGCCAAATCCGGCGGCTCTTGGCAACCCGTGGGCCAAGCCCTCCCCTGGCTTGTGGTTGGTTCCCGGTCCGGCCGCCGGGAGCGAACCGGACCGGAAACCAATGGGGGAGGGGAGATTCGCAGAAAATTTACGTCTAGGCCGCCCTCTCCAGGTGCACCTTGAGCTCGGTGGCGCAGGCGTGGGTAGGGTCGTGCTCCAGGATGCGCTCAAGCTGGGCCTTGGCCTCGGCTTCGCGGCCCTCCACCACCAGGCAGCCCGCCAGGGTGTAGCGGATGTCGTGCTTGAGCGGGTCGATGGACAGGTAGCCCTCCAGGTAGGGCATCACCTCGGCCACCCGGCCGGTGCCGTGCCCCAGGCGGATCAGGCTGTAGAGCGCCACCATGTTCTCGGGGTTGAACTCCAGGGCCTGGCTGAAGTGGTCGAAGGCGGTTTCGGTCTCGCCCTTCTCCATCTCGATGAGGCCCATGCCTGCCAGGGCTTTGTCGCCTGCTTCCAGGTTGGCTGCCTTACGGTAGTGGCCGTAGGCCTCGTCCAGGTTGTTGCGGTGCACGGCCACCGTGGCCAGCCCCAGGTAGGGGGCGGGGTGGCTGCCGTTGGCCCCTGCGGCCTTGAGGTAGTATTCCTCGGCCTTTTCCAGGTCGCCCATGAACAGGTAGCACTCGCCCAGTTCCTTGTTGATTTCGTAATCCAGATGACCACTCATGACAGTCCCCTCCGGTGCGTGAACAATCAGGCCGATATCCCTCCCGGGCCTGGCGCTCATCGGTTCGCTTGCGCGTTGTGGGGAACCCTCCTGGCCCCCGCCTCCCCTCGATACAGACCGACCCGCCGTTCAAGTCCCTCCCGGGGACCGGCAAGTCGGCGGAAACCACTAAGCAAGGCCTG
The DNA here is from genome assembly GCA_046567065.1 of Acidobacteriota bacterium. Taxonomy (GTDB): domain Bacteria; phylum Desulfobacterota; class Desulfovibrionia; order Desulfovibrionales; family Desulfovibrionaceae; genus Fundidesulfovibrio. The sequence continues at coordinate 3,105 of JBKICO010000365.1, read as the reverse complement.
TGCCAAGCCTTGTTCCAGGCAATTTCCGCCGCCTGGGCTCTCCCGCCGCGAGGGGGAGCACCACCCGTGCCGGAGGGGGCGTTTGCGGGGCAGGTCCTGCAATTTCATTGTGTTAACGATTGGAACGGTTGTTGCTAGCCTGTGTGCCGAGGCGGCGCGGCCACAAGCGCCACACCGGGAAAAATCCGCCGCCGCCCAAGGAGCCAAGCCATGCCGGACATATACGGAGCCAATGCATCCCTGATCGCCAAGGTGATGGACCTTCGCCTGGAGCGTCAAAACCTCGTCATGTCCAATTTGGCCAACATCAACATCCCCGGCTACAAGGCCCGCACCCTGGAGTTCGAGGGCCAGCTCCAGCAGGCCGTCGATTCGCAGGGAATGCGCGACGGCATGAGCCGCACCGGCGGCAAGGGCGTGCCCGGGAAGTTCGACGTGGCGGCCTACCAGGGCGAGAGCCTCAAGGAGTTCAAGCCCCGCACCATCTACGGGGCCGACTCCGTGGACATGGACAAGGAAATGACCACCATGGCCAAGAACTCCCTGATGTACAACGCGCTGACCACGGTGATGCGCTCCAACTTCGACGGCATCCAGAAAGTCATCATGGATGGAGGCAAATAATCATGGATTTCCTGACCGCACTCGACGTCGGCGGATCCGCGCTGTCAGCCCAGCGCACCTACATGAACGTGATCTCCATGAACCTGGCCAACGCCAGGACCACGCGCACGGCCGACGGCCAGGGTCCCTACCAGCGCAAGTCCGTGGCGCTGGAGTCCACCCGGGTCACGCCCTTCGGCAAGGCCATGGACCAGGCCCTGGGCCAGGAGCTCCAGGGCGTGCGCGTCACGGGCGTGGTCAACGACAGCCGCCCGCCCAAGCAGGTCTACGAGCCCGGCCACCCCGACGCGGACCAGAACGGCTACGTCAGCTACCCCGACATCAACGTGGTGGAAGAGATGACCAACATGATCCAGGCCACCCGCAGCTACGAGGCCGAAACCTCCACCATCAACACCATCAAGGCCATGTACAACAAGGCCCTCGAGATAAACCGCTAGGAGGGACGCCATGGCCATCAACTCCATCGCCATGAACGCCTACCGCACCGCGCTGGGCCAGGCCCAGGGTTCGGCCCGCAGCGCGGAGAGCGCCGTTTCGCAAGGCCTGGGCAAAACCGGCGGCGCGCAGAAGTCCGGCTTCATGGACGCGCTCAAGAACTCGGTGGGCGAGATCAACGCGGAACAGCTCAAGAAGGACCAGATGGTCGCCTCCTTCGCCACGGGCGAGAACCAGAACGTGCACGAACTGATGATCCAGTTGCAGAAGGCGGGCCTGGCCATGTCCATGACCTCCACGGTGCGCAACAAGGTTCTGGATATGTACAAAGAACTCGTGAAGATGCCCTTCTAGCCGGATAGCACAAGGAGAAGCACCCCATGCCCGCACTGCTCAAGAACCTTTGGGATCAGGCCACCCGCTTCTGGGCCGCCCGCACCATGGCCCAGCGCGTCCTCTTCGCGGGCGTGGCCGTCTCCGTGGTGGCGGCCTTCGCGCTGATGATCTTCTGGTTCAACCAGCCCGACTACAAGGTGCTCTTCTCCAAGTTGAGCCAGGAGGACGCGGGGCGCGTCATGGAGAACCTCAAGGCCTCCAAGACCCCCTACAGGATCGAGGACAACGGCCAGACCATCCTGGTGCCCGCCGAATACGTGAGCGAGACGCGCATCCGCATCGCTGGCGACGGCAAGCTGCGCGGCGCGGGCCTGGGCTTCGAGGTCTTCGACGACACCAAGGTGGGCCAGACCGACTTCGTGCAGCGCATCAACTACCAGCGCGCCCTGCAAGGCGAACTGGCCCGCACCATCGGCGAATTCCCCCAGGTGGAGAAGGCCCGCGTGCACCTGGTGCTGCCCCAGCGCAGCCTCTTCATCGAGGAGCAGCGCAAGCCCAGCGCCTCGGTGGTGCTCACGCTCAAGAACGGGGCCAAGCTCGAGCCCAAGCAGGTCCAGGGCATCGTCAATTTCGTGGCCATGAGCGTCGAGGGTTTGGAGCCCAACCGCGTCACCATCACCGACACGGCCGGCAAGATCGTCTACCAGGCCAAGGACGGCGCCAGCATCGACGGCATGACCTCCTCCCAGTTCGAGTTCCGCAACAACTACCAGAACAACCTGGAGCGCCGCATCGAGGAGCTGCTGACCCCCATCGTGGGCGGCGGCAAGTCCATCGCCAAGGTTTCGGCCAACCTGGACTTCTCCCAGAAGGTCACCAAGCGCCAGAGCTTCGACCCCAACAAGACCGTGGTGCGCTCCGAGACGCGCGAGGAATCCTCCACCAACCAGAAGGCCAACGTGGACGGCTCCGTGCCCGAGACCAACTTCCGGGGCGACGGCTTCTCCGGCACCCAGAACAAGGTGGACCAGGCCTCGGAAAAGCGCATGACCAACTACGAGATCGACTCCGAGCAGCAGGAGATCGTCTCCCCCTCCGGGGAGTTGCAGCGCCTTTCGGTCGCGGTTATCGTGGACTACGTTCAGGACCCGAACAGCAAGGAAGCGAAGTTCATCCCCAGGTCCGCCGAGGAGCTGGAGCGCATCAAGCAGGCCGTGTCCAACGCGGTGGGCTTCGACGCCAGGCGCGGCGACACCATCGAGGTCAGCAACATGGCCTTCGGAGAGCGCGAGCTCTACGCCGAGCCCAGCCTGACCCAGAACATGCTGGAGTACGCCCAGCGCCTGGGCAAGCCCTTCCTCAACGGGCTGCTGGTGTTCCTCTTCCTGCTGCTGGTGGTCCGCCCGGTGGTCATGGCGCTCATCCGCCCCCGCGTCACCCGCGAGGAGATCGAGCAGATCAGCCGCCTGCCCGAGGGCGAGCGCCGCATCGCCCTGGCCGAGCCGGAAGAGGAGGAGACCGAACACGTGGAGGTCTCCAAACGCCTGGAGAACGCCAAGATTCTGGCGCAACAGCTTTTCGACACCAATTCCGAGCAGGCCATCCTGATCCTGCGCGGGTGGCTCAAGCAGGAGGCCTCCTAAGCCATGAACCTGACCGGACCGCAAAAGACCGCCGTTCTCTGCCTGGCGCTCGGCGACAAATTCT
>JBKICO010000364.1:0-3331 GCA_046567065.1 Acidobacteriota bacterium | reverse complement strand
GTGCCCCGAGGAGGTGAACACCAGCCGCTGGGGCCGCACGCCTTCGAGCATGGTCTGCCAGTCCGGCCAGACGCTCAGGCGCACGTGGGGCCAGTAGTCCAGCCCGGCGCGCTTGAGGTAGCGGTCGGTGAGTTTGAAGCCGAGTGGCTCCACCAGGTGCAGGGGCATGTCCGTGGCGGCGCAGAGCCTGGCGATGGAGCCGGTGTTCTGGGGAATTTCGGGGGTGTAGAGTATGAGCTGGATCATGATGTTGCTGCGAATGCTTGAGGCGCTGACCCCCGCCGCGAGGCCGTGAAGCGGCGTCAGGGCTTGGGGCGGCTTTTGCCTATGCGCGTCTCGTCGCGCGTGAAGATGTCGCCCTTCTTGTCGATGCGGCCGGTGTAGGCCCCTGTGGAATCGTAGGAGCGCCCCTGCCCGTCGATGCGCCCCTTGTAGTTGCCGTAGCGGTCGTAGGCCTTGCCGTCCTCGCCTGTGCGGCCAACGTAGTTGCCGTTGCGGTCGTAGGTGCGGCCGTCCTTGTCCACCCGGCCTTGATAGAGGCCGTTGGCGTCGTAGATGTCCTGCTTCTGGGCCAGGGCGGGGGCCGCCTGGGCCAGGCAGGCCAGCAGGAGCAGACACGCCGGTGCGTTGCTCATCGCGCGCCTCCATCAGGAAGTGTGCTTTCCGGGCCGTGATGCACGCCGCTCGCTGAAAAAAGCAAAGCCCCGCAATTGCGAGGCTTTTTTTGCTTTCGGTGGTGGGCGGCCGGGGATTTGAACCCCGGACTTCCACCGTGTGAAGATGGCACTCTAACCGCTGAGTTAGCCGCCCGCCGAGGTAAATAGGGAAACCGGCCCGGCTTGGCAAGCACTTTTTTTACAGATTGATTACCTGGCCGCTTTGAGGCAAGGAAACACCGGGGCGCAAACCCCGCCAATCCACGCTCAGGAAGGTTTTTCCATGCGTCTACTCGTCACCGGTGGGTGCGGCTTCATCGGCACCAACTTCGTCTATATGATGCTCGAGAAGCATCCCGAGGCGGTCATCGTCAACCTGGACAAGCTGACCTACGCCGGGAACCGCTTCAACCTGCTGCCGGTGGAGCGCCAGTACGGCGGCTCCCGCTATCATTTCATCCACGGCGACATCGGCAACGCCGAGCTGGTGGCCCACGCCATCGCCACCCACAAGATCGACGCGGTGGTCAACTTCGCGGCCGAATCCCACGTGGACCGCTCCATCGCGGACTCCACCCCCTTCGTGCTCACCAACGTGCTGGGCACCCAGACCCTCCTGGAGACGGCCCGCCGCCTGGGCGTGCCCAAGTTCGTGCACGTCTCCACCGACGAGGTCTACGGCACCCTGGGCCCCACGGGCAAGTTCACCGAAGAGACGCCCATCGCGCCCAACAGCCCCTACTCCGCCTCCAAGGCCTCGGCGGACCTCATCTGCCGCGCCTTTTACGAGACCTACGGCTACGCCGTGACCATCACCCGCTGCTCCAACAACTACGGGCCCTACCAGTTCCCGGAGAAGCTCATCCCCCTGATGATCCTCAAGGCCTCGCGCGGGGAGAGCCTGCCCGTGTACGGCGACGGCATGAACGTGCGCGACTGGATCTACGTCACCGACCACTGCCGCGGCGTGGAGCTGACCCTGCTCAAGGGCCGCCCCGGCCAAGCCTACAACTTCGGCGGCAACGCGGAGAAGCCCAACATCGAGGTGGTCAAGACCATCCTGGCCTCCCTGGGCAAGCCCGAGAGCCTCATCAGCTACGTCACGGACCGCCCCGGGCACGACCGCCGCTACGCCATGGACTACTCCCTGGCCCAGCGCGAGCTCGGCTTCGAGCCCGAGGTCACCTTCGAGCAGGGCATCGCCCGCACCCTGGCCTGGTACGAACAGAACACCGACTGGCTGGAGCAGGTGCAGAGCGGCGCCTACCTGGCCTTCATGGACACCTGGTACGGGGAGCGCAAATAATGAAAGTCGCAGTGTTGGGCGGGCGCACCGGCCTGCTGGGCATGCCCCTGACCAGGGCCTTCGAGGCCGCCGGGTTCGAGACCAGGCCCATCGGCCGCGCCGACTTCGACATCTGCGACGCCTCCGCCACGGGGGCCTTCCTGGACGAGTTTCAGCCCGACTGGGTGGTGAACGCCGTGGCCTACACCGCCGTGGACAAGGCCGAGGACGAGCCCGACGAGGCCTCCCGCCTGAACCGGGGCCTGCCCCAGATGCTCGGCAAGCTCTGCAAGGACCGGGGCGTGGGCCTGTTCCACTACAGCACGGATTTCGTGTTCGACGGCAGGAAGACCACCCCCTACACCGAGGATGACCCCACCGGCCCCCTGTGCGTCTACGGGCACACCAAGCTCGACGGCGAGAAGGCCCTGGCCCTGGCCGCCCCGGAAAAGCTGATCGTGGCCCGCGTGGCCTGGCTCTTCGGGCCGGACAAGAAGAACTTCGTGCACACGATCCTGAACCTGGCCAAGCAGCGCGACGAACTGAGCGTGGTGCACGACCAGATCGGCTCGCCCTCCTACACCCCGGACCTGGCCGCCTACTCCGTGGCCCTGGTTCAGGCGGGGGCCACCGGGCTCTTCCACCTGGCCAACGCAGGCCGGGCTAGCTGGTGCGAGCTGGCCAGCGAGGCCGTGACCGCCGCCGGGCTGAGCTGCCAGGTGCGGGCCATCACCAGCGACCAGTGGCCCATGAAGGCCAAACGCCCGGCATACTCGGTGCTCTCGACCGCGAAATTCACCGAGGCCACCGGGGTCTCGCCCCGCCCCTGGCTGCAGGCCCTGCGGGAATACGTTTTCGCCAGCCTGGAATTGGGGCCGGAATAGCCCCGAGCGCTGATTCAAAATCAATAAAGGGCGGCCCCGCAAAGGGCCGCCCTTTTGTTTTGTCCTTCACCGCGCCGGCTCCGGGTTGATGTCCGCCATCAAAGCGGCATGGGCGGAGGCGGACGTGCTCCGGCCCGTCTCCGAATCGCAGAGGCCAATCACAGGCGCGAGGAGCGGCGGCACGGATGGATATCGCCTGCCGTCCGGTCCTCCCGCGGCCTAGTAATCCACCACCTTCTTCGGCAGCGTGACCAGCCAGAGCCGGGGCAGCTCCCTTGTGGGGCGGATGCCGAACACGGCATTGCTGGGCTGGTCGCCGTAGACCAGCTTCTTGCCCTCGGCCAGCATGTAGGAGGCCGGGTTGAGCCCCGGGGTGCCGTCCTTGTTGGTGGCGTAGCCCGAGATCTGCCCCTCCAGCCCGAAGCCGTGGCCGCTCATGAAGGCCAGGGTGCGCCCGTCGGAGAGCAGGGCCATGCTCTCAGCAAAGGGTTCGTTGAACCCTGAGG
>JBKICO010000363.1:0-3069 GCA_046567065.1 Acidobacteriota bacterium | reverse complement strand
CACCCTGACAGGAGCCTTTGAATCGGCAGGCACCGGCCGCGCGCGGCCCGCAGGGCGTCCAAGCCCGTGCGCACCATCAGCACGCCCATGGTCAGGCTGTTGAGCAGCACGCGCATGTTGAAGTCGTTCTTCACGAACAGACAGCTCAGCACAACGACGTACATCGACACGGCGACCAGGAGGTTCTGACGCTGCCGGGAGCGGTCCCGGTCGAAGCCGTAGAAGCGGGCCAACCCGCTGTAGAACAGCAGGATGCTCGCGAAATAGAGCCCGTTGGTAAGCACCACGGAGGCTATCTCGCCAAGAACCCCGCGGGCGTAGAAGCTCCCCCCGGCGAAGACCCAGCAGACCAGGGCAATGGTCCAGGAGCGGAAACCGGGGTAGGCCGTGCGCAAGGCGTAGGCCAGCACCATGACCATCGCCATGGCGAATTGCAGCAGGAAGCCCAGCAGCAGGGCGGTGTTCAGGTCGATCATCAGCGGGAGGGAGGGGCTGTGAGGCTCTCAGGGAGGGGCCGCCACGGAGCCGCACGGTGCCGCGCGCCGGAGGCGCCCGGAAGACAACCCGCCCATGCAAAGGCGGCAACATCGCTGGAAGCGCATTCCATGAAGGGCGTCTAAAACCCCAGCCGCGCGCTGTCAACACGGCCACCCGGGCGGCGGCCCGCGCCGGGCTGCCCCGCTTCATCCGCCGGGCAGGGACAGACTCCTTCAGGCTCGACCGGAGAGCCGTTTTCTGGCAGGAATCTTCGGCCTACACGCAGCACTCGACCAACAGGCGGTCCCATGTCCATTCCTCAACGCCGGATGTATCTCTTCCTGCTCGTCACCGCGGTTGCCTCGCAGATTGGCATGCAGGGCTGGGTGACGCTCATCAACAACTTCGCGGTGGAGGCGGCAGGGCTCGGGCCGTTCGAGATGGGCCTGGTGCACTCCGTGCGTGAGATCCCGGGCTTTCTCTCCCTTCTGGTCATCTACCTGCTGCTGCTCATGAGCGAGCACCGCGCCGCCGCGCTCGCCGTGCTGGTGCTCGGGGTGGGCGTATCCGTCTCGGGGCTTGCGCCAAGCTTCTGGGGCGTGGTCTGCACCACGCTGCTCATGTCCACGGGCTTCCACTTCTTCGAGCCGCTCAACCAGTCGCTCTCGCTGCAGTATTTCAGCCTGGAGATGGCCCCGGTGATCCTGGGGCGGCTTCGTGCCGCCTCGGCCATCGCCAACATCGCGGTGGGCGTGTTCATCTACCTGCTGGCCGGGCACCTGGGCTACCCCACAATCTTCGGGATGGTGGGCGGCTTCGTGGCCCTGCTGGGCCTCTGGGCCCTGTTCCAGGACCCCTCCGACAAGGACATGCCCCCCCAGCACAAGAAGATGGTCCTGCGCGCCCGCTACTGGATCTACTACGCCCTGACCTTCCTCTCCGGGGCGCGCCGCCAGATCTTCATGGTCTTCGCGGCCTACCTGCTGGTGAAGAAGTTCGAGTACTCGCTGGCCACCATGAGCGCGCTGTTCGTGGCCAACAACCTGGTGGCCTGGGTGGCCAACCCGATCATCGGGCGTATGATCAACCGCTTCGGTGAGCGGGCGCTGATGAGCATCGAGTACGTCTGCGCCATCCTGGTGTTCGTGACCTACGCCTACACCGAGTCGCACCTGGTGGCCGGAGCCATGTTCATCCTGGACAGCCTGGCCTTCAACTTCGTGGTCTGCATCCGCACCTACCTGCAGAAGATCGCGGACAAGCCCGACATCGCGCCCTCCTCGGCCGTGGGCTTCACCATCAACCACGTGGCCGCGGTGTTCATCCCGGCCCTGGGCGGCTGGCTCTGGACCTTCAACTACCGCATCCCCTTCCTCACGGGCGCGGCCCTGGCCGTGGCCTCCCTGGGCCTGGCCCAACTGGTGCGCACGGAGAAGGCCTGATCGCGGCCCTTCCCTTCCCGGCACTTCCCTTCCCGGCCCGCACCTGATACGCGGCCCACGAAATGAAGCCATACGTGCGGCCCGCCCTCACTGGGCGGGCCGATTCCACGCAGAGGGAAACATGAAAAAGTACGACGGCGCCATCCTGGTCACCGGCGGGGCCGGGTTCGTGGGCTCCAACCTGGCCATGGCCTTCAAGGCCCGCTACCCGGAGCAGGAGATCATCGTCCTGGACAACTTGAAGCGCCGGGGCTCGGAGTTCAACCTGGGCCGCCTGGCCGACGCGGGCATCCGCTTCGTGCACGGCGACATCCGCAACACCGAGGACCTCAGCTTCGAATCCAAGATCGACCTGCTGCTGGAGTGCTCGGCCGAGCCCTCGGTGCTGGCCGGGTTCGGCGGCAGCCCCGAATACCTGATCAACACCAACCTCACCGGCACCATCAACTGCCTGGAGGTCTGCCGCAAGCACAAGGCGGACGTGGTGTTCCTCTCCACCAGCCGGGTCTACGCCTACGACCCGCTGAACGCCGTGCCCGTGACCGAAGGGGCCACGCGCCTGGTGTGGTCCACCGAGGACGGCCCCCAGGGCTGGAGCCCGCGCGGCGTGGCCGAGGACTTCCCCATCTACGGGGCCAAGTCCATGTACGGGGCCACCAAGCTCTGCTCGGAGTTCGTGCTGGAGGAGTACCGCGCCATGTACGGCGTGCGGGGCGTGGTCAACCGCTGCGGCGTGATCGCCGGGCCGTGGCAGTTCGGCAAGGTGGACCAGGGCGTTTTCTCGCTGTGGATGCAGTCCCACTATTTCAAGCGCAAGCTCAAGTACATCGGCTTCGGCGGCTCGGGCAAACAGGTGCGCGACCTGTTCCACCCGGCGGACCTGTTCGACCTCATCGAGCTGCAGTTGGCGGACTGGGGCAAGGCCGACGGCGGCATCTTCAACGTGGGAGGCGGCCTGGACGTGAGCCTCTCGCTTTTGGAGACCACCATGCTCTGCGAGCAGATCACCGGCAACCGCATCGAGGTGCTGCGCGATCCCGAAAACCGCCCGGCGGACATGGCCATCTACCTCACGGACACCGCCAAGGTGCGTGAGACCTTCGGCTGGACGCCCAAGAAGAGCGCCCGCAATATCCTGGAGGACCTGTTC
>JBKICO010000362.1:0-14441 GCA_046567065.1 Acidobacteriota bacterium | reverse complement strand
GCTGCGCTCCCTGGCGGAGCGCGGCGGCTACGACCAGGAGGACTTCTGCCGCTGCCTGGACCAGGAGCTCTTCCCCCATCTGGACGGCACCCCCGCCAACGGCCCCGGCGGCTACACCAGCCAGTCCATCCGCGAGGCCTGGAGGCGGCGCGTGCTCCAGGGGCGGCCCTGGGGCGAACCAGGCGGCCCCGCCGACACCACCGAAGCCATCGAACGCTGCCTGGCCATCGGCGTGCGCTACGCCCTGCATCCCGGCGAACTGGCCACCGCTGTTGCCCGCAACGCCGCCCTGACCCAGGGCGACGACCTGGTGCTCTCCCTGACCGTGGCCTTCTGCTCGGTTCTGGGGCAACTGGTGCAGGGGCACCCCCTGGACGCCCGCATCTCCGGCAGGCTCATGGAGCTGGTGCACCGGGGCGAGCTGCCCTTCCACGCGGTCACCCGCGACGATCTCCAGCCGCCCCGCCCCGGCGACCCGGATCCGCCACGGGCCGGGCGCTTCGCCTCCCCGGACGCGCTGCTCTCCCCGGCGTACATGGCCGCCGCCGCCGCGGACCCGGGCATCAGCATCGAGCCGGCCTGGAAGGTCTCGCTGGTCTACGGCATGCCCTGCGCCATCTACCACCAGCTCCCGGCGGCGTATTACCTGGCGGCCCGCTTCAGGGACGACTTCGAGTCCGCCGTGCTCCACGCCGTCAACGGCGGCGGGCAGAACCAGGCCCGGGCCATCCTGACCGGGGGATTGGCCGGAGCCCAGACGGGCCTGCGGGGCATTCCGCAACGCTTCCTGGACGGATTGGAGGACGCCCCGGCGCTGCTCGGCCTGGCGGAAAAAATCGCGGACGCAGTGGAGGCGGTCTGAGCGCATGTCATCAACCTGTTGACGGCCCGGCGCGAAAAGGTGCAATGATGAGGGCAATTATCCAACCCAAGGAGGCACCATGGGACTTGTCACGTGCCGAAAGATCATTCCGATGGCCCTGCTGGCGCTCTGCGCCTTCCTGGCCGCCCCGCATCGGGCAGTGGCCCAGCCCCCGGGACAGGACGGGGGCGGCCGCATCGTGCGCACGGAAAGCGGCGAACGCTACTACCTGGACAACAAGGGCATATTGCACCGCATCGTGCGTGAGGTGCGCGACCCCGGCGGCGTGGAGGGCATCTTCTACTACATCGAAGACGACGACCGCCCCGTTGCGCCGGACGCCCGCACCGGCCTGTACTATCTCGACTCCTCCGGGCGGTTCCATCCCGTCGAGAGCGTGCCCCCGCCCCGGCCCGAACCATACGCCGTGATCCCCGGCAGCGAGGCCATGGCCCCGCCGCAGCAGCCCTGCTCCGTGCAGGTGGAGAACTGTCTGGCCGGATGCCGGGGCATCTCCCCCAGGCAGGAGTCGGACAAGCCCAACTGCCTGGCCATCTGCGAGGAGATCCGCCGTAACTGCAAGAACCAGTGACCCTTTTCCGGCATCACGAGAACGAACCCGCCTTACGCGAGACCATCCCTGAAAGAAGGAGCCAAGATGCACCACACGACCAGACTCACCCGCCCGATCGCCCTGCGCACGTTGTGCGCCGCCCTGCTTGCGGCCTTCTGCCTGCTGGGGACTGACTCCCAGGCCTACAAGCCCGGCCCCGCCCCGGGAACCGACAATACGCAGCAGCGGCCCACCCGCGTCTACAAGGATGACAACGGCCAGCTCTACTACGTTGACGACCAGGGCGCGCTGCACACCATCCAGCGCCGCGGCGTCATCACCGAGCAGAACGGCGAGAGCAGCGTGTTCTACCTCAAGGGCGACGAGAGGCCCTACTCCCTTGATAACGCGGGCAGGCTCTTCTACCGCGACAAGGATGGAACCATGCACTTCATCGATGAGTCCGGGCCGGGCACGCCCATAGACCCCCTGCCGCTGCTGAAGGACTCCAAAGTCTACCCCGCGCTGCAGAGCGGCAAGAGCCCCTCCTATTGCGCGAGCGAGCTCAGGAAATGCAAGGAGCGCTGCTCCAGCCTCTCCTCCGGCAAGCGCAAGGCCTGCATGGAGGATTGCGCGGCTGAAAAGGAACAATGCCTTAAGATGTACTAGCGTGACGGCGCTGACTCGCCGGATCAGGGGCTGCGTGCCAGGGTAACCTCAAACGCGAACGGGGCGGGCGCATCGGCCCGCCTTCAGGAGACAGCACATGCCAACTTTCAAGGCGAAGGACGGCACGAAGATATACTACAACGACTGGGGCACCGGGCAGCCAGTGGTGTTCAGCCACGGCTGGCCGCTCTCCTCCGAGGCCTTCGAGGACCAAATGTTCTTCCTGGCCTCCCGGGGGTACCGCTGCATCGCCCACGACAGGCGCGGCCACGGCCGCTCGGACCAGCCCTGGCAGGGCAACGACCTGGACACCTACGCCGACGACCTGCACCGCCTGGCCAAGGAACTGGACCTCAAGGACGCCATCCACGTGGGCCACTCCACCGGCGGCGGCGAGGTGGTGCGCTACATCGGCAGGCACGGCTCCAGCCGCGTGGCCAAGATCGTGCTCATCGGTGCCATCCCGCCGCTCATGCTCAAGACAGAGGCCAACCCCGGGGGCCTGCCCATGGAGGTTTTCGACGGCATCAGGGCGGGCGTGCAGGCCGACCGCTCCGAGTTCTTCAAGGAGTTGCCTACCCCCTTCTACGGCTACAACCGCCCGGGGGCCAAGGCCTCCGACGGCGTGCGCTACGCCTTCTGGCGCCAGGGCATGGCGGCCGGGTTCCCGGCCAGCTACTTCTGCATCAAGGCCTTCTCCGAGACGGACCTCACCGGGGATCTCAAGAAGGTGGACGTGCCCACCCTGTTCCTGCACGGCGACGACGACCAGATCGTGCCCATCGGGGCCTCGGCCATGATGGCCCACAAGCTGGTGCCCGGCTCGATCCTCAAGGTCTACCCCGGCGCTCCGCACGGCATGTGCACCACCCACAAGGATCAGGTCAACGCGGACCTGCTCTGGTTCATACAGGAGGGGCAGGTGTAGCCCAGGCCCGCCCAGCACAAAAAAAGAGAGCCCGCCATGAGCGGGCTCTCTTATTTGCAACGATGTTCGAGGGCGATGGCCTAGAAAGGCACATCGTCCATGCCCGAGGCCTCCGAGGGGAAGGCGGGGCCGTGGTCGTCCTCGCGGTTCTGCTGCTGGGGGCGTCCGCCGCCCTGCTGCTGCCTGGGGGGCTGGCCGCCGCCCCTGCGCTCGCCGCCCCAGCCGCCTTCGCCGCCGGGAGCCGCCTCCACGCCGCCGCCCTTGGAATCCATGAACTGCACGGTGTGGCCCGGGCCGGAGACCACGATCTCCGTCATGTAGCGCTTCTGGCCCTGCTGGTCCTCCCAGCTGCGGGTGCGCAGGCTGCCCTCGATGAACACCAGGCGGCCCTTGCTCAGGTAGTTGGCGCAGGTCTCGGCGACCTTGCCGTACACCTTGATGCGGTGCCACTCGGTGCGCTCTTCCTTCTGGCCCTCGCGGTTCTTGAAGGATTCGTCCGTGGCCAGGGTGAACTCCGCCGCGGGCTGGCCCGAGGGCAGATAGGTGAGCTTCGGGTCCTGCCCGAGCCTGCCGATGAGAATGACCTTGTTGACGCTGCCGGCCATGCGGCACCTCCAGGTGATTGCGTGTGTGTCGTGCCGCCGCCGCCCGAGGGGGGCGGCGTTGTGGTCCGTATGTTTGCCTGCGCTTACAGCGTTCCGGCCCTGTCTTCCAGGGCGTCCAGGCCGTCTTCTATCTTCTGGGTGAGGGCCTGCGCCTCGTGGACGTTCCATGTGCCCAGGGCGTCCTGCAGGCTGCGCACCAGACCGCTCACGGCCTCCAGGCCGGGGGTGAGCCCCTTGCGTATGGCCGGGGAGAGCTCCCCCGAGGCCATGCGCGCGTGCAGGGTGTCCACCAGTTCGAGCACCCCCTGCTTGGCCGGGGCGTAGTCGTTTCCGGGGGGATAGGCCATGTCCCACAGGGTGGGCCAGGCCCGCTCCACCGCGGCGATGTCCAGGGTCGAGACGCTCACGCGCACTTGCAGCAGCTTGCTCATCACCCGTCCTCCACGAAAGAGGTGTCATAGCGGTAAGTACGCCACATGCGACGCCGTCGCGCCCGGTCCGTAGCGCTACTCGCGCTCCTCCCAGTCCGACTGCACCCGGTTCACCACGTCGCGGATCATGTCCATCTGGCTTTCCGGGCAGACGCTGACCAGGGGCTGGCCCGCGTCCACGTTCTGGTCGTAGGAGAAGTACACGGCGTAGAGTATGCCATCGGGCCCGTTGTAGGCCAGCGGCTTTTCGCGCTTCATGCGCGAGACGATGAAGAGGTCCATGCCGTCCTTGACCTTGATGGACTGGCAGCCCGAGACCTTGACCTTCTTGTCCACCTCGGGGGCGAAGAGGTACTTGGCCCTCTCCGGCGCGGGGAACAGGAAGAGCACCTTTTTCAGGATGGCCTGGGTGACCTCCTCCTTGGTGAAGAAGTGGCGCAGCACCATGAGCGGGGTCCCGGCCTCGACGAAGGTGCCGTCGAGCTGGGTGTTCACGCTCTGCACCTCGCCCTTGCGGGTGCAGGTGATGGGCCTGGGGTTGCGCTCGCGCTCCAGGGTGGCCAGCAGGGTGCCGGGCTTCTCCCTCCAGGTGCCGGAGGGGGCGTAGACCTTGGTGCCCTCGCCCGCAACCTTGAACTCCACCTTGCCCGCGTGGGGGGCCAGGATGGCGACTTCCTCGTACGGCGAGGCCTTGATTTCCTCGAGGATGGCTTTCACGTCCTGCACGGATGACCCCCTAGCGGTAGTACAGGTTGCGGCCGCCGATGGTCTGGAAGGCCTGCACCAGGTTGTTTCTGATCTCGCGGCGGTCCCAGATGCCCTGGATGTGGCCGCGCGCCAAGGCGTTGTAGGCCTTGTGGTAGTCCGGCGCGATGTCGATGCCGGTGGTCTCCTTGATGACGCCTGGGCCGGCGAAGCCGATGTTGGCCGAGCGCACCGAGAACTGGTAGGGCGAGCAGCCCAGGAAGCTGGCCACCGGGCCCGCGTAGGAGTTGGTGTCGTAGAGCACGGTGTAGAGCCCGCCCGCCTCGATGTAGCGGCGCACGGCCATGGTGGCCCTGGGCATCTGGATGACGCCGTTGGTGCCCTCCTGGATGCGGATGCCCGCCGTGCCGTGCACGTAGGCCAGGAAGGGGTAGTGCTTCTTGCGGGCGCGCGACAGGGCCCTGATGAACTTCTCGCCCTCGGCCGCGCCCACGGTGCCGCCGCGGAAGGGGGCCACCAACACGCCGATGACCACCTTGACCCCGTCGATGGAGGCCTCGTAGGTCAGGCAGGAGCTCTTGATCTTGTTCTTGCGCTTGGCCTCCTCGATCTTCTGGTCGAAGCCGGGGTAGTCCAGCGGGTTGCCCGCCTCCACGTCCTGGCCGAACTCAATGGCGGAGTCCTTGTCCAGCACGTTGTGGATGAACCACTGGTACTCCATGGGGAAGTGGTGCCCGCAGTACTGGCACACGCCCGCGAAGTCGCCGAAGAGGTCCGGGGCCCAGAGGTCCAGGCAGCCGTGGGTGGAGGAGTTGGGGCAGGTGACGGCCTTGTCCTCGCGGGCCTTGGGGCTCACGTAGCCGCCGTCCCAGTCGCCGGTGAGGCAGATGCCCTCTTCGGCGCAGGAGAGCTCGGTGAGCTTCTGGATGGTCTGGGTGTCCACCTTGCGCGCGCCGCCGCTCTTGAAGGGCCGCAGCACCTTCTCGAGCACGACGCCAGCCTCGGCCCTGGTCTCTTCGGCCAGGGTCTTGAGCTTCTTGCCGTAGGTGCGCAGGAACTCGTAGCGCAGGTAGGAGTAGGTCGACCAGGAGACCTGCTGCAGGCTATCGGCCAGGCGGCGCGAGGCCGGGGTCTTGTCGCGCATGGCGCCCTTGGCCATGTTGCGGAACTTGCTGTAGCGCTTCCAGACCAGGCGGTCCGCCGCGCCCTCGTCCAGCACCCAGCGCACGAACATGGACTCGGGGTCGGCCACGGCGTCCTGCTTGCGGCGCTTGAGGGCCATGCCGCGGATCAGGCCCAGGCCCTTCACGCCCAGGAAGGCCTCGTCCGTGGCCATGATCATCTCCTGGCGCAGGCGCTTGAAGAAGTCGTAGTGGTAGGGGCGCGCGCCAAGGGGCGGCTCGTGCACCACGCGGTCGATGTAGCCCATGCGCAGGTTGTCGGCGGCGGTGATCTTCAGGCGCTCGGCGCACTCCTCGATCATGCTCACCGGGGCGCGCTGGCCCTGGCGGATGCCGGACTCGATGGCCGCCGCGCCCTCGGGCGAAATGACGGAGTAGTAGCCGTGGGAGAGCATCAGCCTGGTGTCGGCCAGGGCGATGGCCTCGGCGCCGCCGGAGCCGCCCTCGGAGAAGCAGGCGATCACGGGCACGCGCAGGGCCGCCATCTCGTAGAGGTTGCGGGCGATCTGCTGGGCCGCGCCGGGGTAGTCCTCCACGGGGAAGGCGCCGGGGGTGAACACGTAGGTGTGGATGGGGATGTTCTCCGTCTCCGCGACCTTCATGTACTGCAGGGCCTTGGCGTTGCCCCAGGGCTTCACGGAGCCGCCGTTGCGGAACTCCTGCCCGTGGCCCTTCTCCTGCCCGATGACCATCACGGGCTGGTTGTGCACCTTGTCGCCGATGCGGCGGGTGACGTAGGCCCTGGCGATGACCATGGAGGGGTCGATGGAGTATTCGTCCTGCCCGCCGATCTCGGTGTAGTTGTCGTAGACGAACTCGAGGATGTCCTTGAGGGTGATGCGCTGCGGATGCCGCACGATGCGCACCTTGTCCATGGGGACCAGCTCGGCGTCGAGCTTCTTCTCCACGAAATCGAACAGGTCCTGGAGCTGGGCCAGCAGCTTGACCGTCTGGGGGATGGCCCCGGCCTGCTCCCTGGCGCGGAACTCGGCCAGCTTCTCGGCCAGCAGGGCCACGTCCCCGGGCTGGCGGGAGCCGAAGATGTCCTGGATGTACTGGAGCCTGTCGGCCAGCTCCTGGGTGCTTTTTTCGATATCCATAGGGTTGGTTGGCTTCGTGTGTTGGCGTTGTTTAGAACACCAGGATGTCCGACGTCTTCTCCCGCAGGAAGGCGATGTTGGACTTCATGGGGTTGCCTTCCTGGTCCTGGCCTTGGAGCACCAGCCGGTCCAGGAACTCGACACCGCGGGACTTGGCCTCGGCCAGGTCCTTGCCCCAGATGATGGCCAGGGCCAGGTTGGGGTCGAACTCGGTGGGGATCACGTAGGGCTTGTCCTGCGGGATCTGCGAATGCATGGACAGCCAGGGGGCCTGGGGCGGGTTGAAGCGGTCGATGCGGCCGACCCAGGGGGTGAAGCGGTTGGCGGGGTCCTCGGCGATGATGCGGTATTCGATGCCGATGCCCTCGAAGGTGATGTCCTGCTGGGTGAAGCCCATGGGGTCGCCCAGGCCCATGCGGATCTGCTCCTTGATGATGTCCACCCCGGGCTGGCCCTTGAGGCGCGAGATGGCGGCGGAAACGCCGTTCTCCACCTGGATGCGGGTGTTGACCTCCATCAGGAAGGGCTGGCCCGCCGGGGTGACGATCCACTCCCAGGTGCCCACGTTGTCGTAGCCGACCTCCTTGGCGATGGCCAGGGAGTGGTTGGTGATGTCGTCGAGCACCTTGGCGGCGTCGAAGCTGTAGGTGATCTGGTCCGGCGCGAAGCCCGGGGCGATCTCCACGCGCTTCTGGCGGCCGGTGGACTGGATGGTGCAGTTGCGGGTGCCGAAATGGGCGATGGAGCCGTGGCGGTCCGCCGCGATCTGCACTTCCAGGTGGTTGAAGTCCAGGATGCGCTGCTCGATGAGCACGCCCTCGTCGTGGAACTGGCGCTTGGCGTAGTTGCGGATGCGCCGGTACACGGTCTTGAAGTGGTCCAGGTTGTGGACCTCCTCGATGCCCATGCCGCCGCCGCCCGCCGAGGCCTTGACCAGCACGCGGGCCAGATCGATGCCCTGCTCGGCCTGGAAGCGGAACAGGGAGTCCGCGATCTCCTCGGCTTCGAGCTCGTCGTAGACGGGCCTGTCCGAGCCGGGCACCGTGGGCACGCCCAGGGAGCGCGCCAGGCGCTTGGTGTTGATCTTGTCGCCCAGGGTGCGGATCACGCGCCAGCTTGGCCCGATCCAGATCATGGGGCGGGTGCGCTCGCACACGCGGCGGGCGAAGCGGTAGTCCTCCGCGAAGTAGCCGTAGCCGGGGTGCACGGCGGTGGCCCCGGCGTGGTCGGCCACGGCCATGAGTTCGTTGGCGTCGTGGTAGGAGCTGATCCGGAAGGCCTGGCCGCCGAGCTCCCTGGCCAGGGAAAGGTGGCCCGAGGCATGGTCCTCGGCGGTGTAGACGCAAACAAAATCCAGGCCCAGCTTGCAGCAGGCCTGGATGATGCGCATGGCGATCTCGCCCCGGTTCGCAACCAGTACTTTATGTCGCGTGCTCGTCGTCAATGTGGCACCCACGGTTTTTGCTTTGAGTGATTTGATACTTCTGGACCTCAAGCACCAGCTTGTCGAGCTTCTGCTCCTGGGTCTGGTTGAGGTCCCTGAATGTGAGCCCGGCCAGCTCGCCGTTGCGCCTGGCCACCCGGGCCGCAAGGCCGGAAATCAGTTTGCGCCCCTTGCACACGAGGTCAAACGTATGTTCGGCGCCGGGCCGGAGCTCGCCTTGCGGGTCCGCCAGGGAGAGGCCGCCCACGCTGACGTCGCCCACACTGTAGGGTTCGGGCGCATCGGCCGCAAGCGCGACCAGCCCGGGCAAGCTAGCCCTGAAGGCCTTGCGGTGCTCGTTGGCGTCGCCCTCGTAGCTGAATTCCAGTTCGTTCATCCCTCGACCTGCACTTCCAGGACGAAATCCAGGCGTCTGTTGCGAGCGCGGTTCGCGTCGCTCGTGTTGGGGAAAAGAGGTTCTAAATCAGCTAACCCGGTGGATGTCAACCGTGTCGGGGGCACCCCCTGGGAGAGCAGGAAGCGCAAGGCCGCCACGGCTTCGAGGGAGGATATCTCCCAGTTGTTGCGGAATCTGGACTGGGGGGGCGGGGGCACGTCGTCCGTGAAACCCTTGATGTGCACGCGCTGGTCTGGGTGGCGGGCCAGGAAATCCTTGACGGCCATCACGCGCTGGCGGCCCAGGTCCGTGAGCTGGCCGGGGTCTCCGGGGGCGAACATGCCGTCCGTGGGCATGGATATGGTGGCTCTCGCCCCGTCCAGGCTGGTGCGCATGGAGGTCTCCCCGCGCCCCTTGAGGTAGGCCGTGAGGTCCTCATAGACCTGGCGCTCCCGCCTGATGAGCTGCTCGCGCAGGTTCACCTGCTCCAGGGCCTTCTCCTTGGCCGCGTCGTCGGGCTTGGTCAGGGGCTTCATGCGGGAGGGGTCGCCCTTGAGCTGCTTGCGCACGCTCTCCAGGGTTTCGGTCACGCCTTCGGGCTTGAGCGAGGCCAGGGAGAATAGAAAGATGAAGAAGGCCATGAGCAGCATGGAGAGGTCGGCCAAGGTGAGAACCCAGACCTGGGGCAGCGAGGTGTCCTCGTGATCCTCGTCGAAGAGGCCGTTGTCATCCGCCATAGGTCCTCTCCTTGGGCGGCACGAAGGAGGAGAGCTTGTCCCGCACGAGCACGGGGTTGTTGTTCTGCAGGATGCAGCGCGCGCCCTCGAAGATGATCTCCAGGTTGAGCAGCTCCTGCTGGGTGCGGGCCCTGAGCTTCCCGGCCACGGGCAGGAACACCAGGTTGGCCAGCAGCGCGCCGTAGAAGGTGGTGAGCAGGGCCACGGCCATGGCCGGGCCGAGGGTCTTGGGGTTCTCCAGGCGCGCCAGCATCTGCACCAGGCCGATGAGCGTGCCGATGAGCCCGAAGGCGGGCGAGAAGGTGCCCAGGGACTTGAAGACCGTCTCGCCGATCTGGTGGCGGCGCCTGAGGGAGTGGATCTCGATGCGCAGGGTGTCCTGGATGAGCTGCGGCCCGGCGTTGTCCGCTATGAGCTTGCAGGCCTTCTTGAGCACCATGTTGTCCGTGCGGATCTTCTCCAGGGCCAGCAGGCCCTCGCGGCGGGAGATGTCCGCGATGCGCACCATGACGTTCACCACTTCCTGGGCGGTCACCTTGCGCGAGGCGAAAATCTTGAAGCCGGCCTTGAAGGCCTGTATTACTTCCTCAAGAGGATGGCTGACGCAGATGGCGGCCAGCGTGCCCCCCACCACGATCATCACGGCCGGAGGGTCCATGAACTGGAGCAGGGAGCCGCCCATGAAGATGGCCCC
This sequence comes from Acidobacteriota bacterium, assembly GCA_046567065.1. Taxonomy (GTDB): domain Bacteria; phylum Desulfobacterota; class Desulfovibrionia; order Desulfovibrionales; family Desulfovibrionaceae; genus Fundidesulfovibrio. Next base: position 4,156 of record JBKICO010000362.1, on the reverse strand, counting down.
GAGCACCATCCCGATGCCGGTGGTCAACCCGAGCAGGGTCGCTATGTCCATCGCTACAACTCTCCTCGTCAAACTACCCGGAAGAGGCACGCCCAATGCAGGACAGATTATCAGTGGAGAAAGCCGCGAAGCACCTCGCCGGAGCGCTGCCCCCGGGCTTCAGGCCCGAGGCCGCCGTCATCCTCGGCACTGGCCTGGGCGACGTTGCGGCAGGCTTGGCCCCCGTGCTCTCGGCGGACTACCAAAGCATACCCGGCTTTCCCGAATCAACGGTGCCGGGCCACGCCGGGCGCCTGCTGGCCGGAGTGCTCAGGGGCAGGCCCGTGCTGGTGTGGCAGGGGCGCTTTCATTTGTATGAAGGGTACACACCGGGCCAGGTCTGCATGGGGGTGCGCGTCTCCGCCCTGTTGGGCGCGCGCACGCTGATCATCACCAACGCGGCCGGGGCGCTCGACCCCATGTACAACACCGGAGGATTACTGGCCATTGTGGACCATGTCAATCTGACGGGCCGCAGCCCCCTCACCGGCCCCAACGAGGATTCCTGGGGCCCCCGCTTCCCCGACATGAGCCGGGTCTACAGCCCGCGCCTGCTGCAAGTCGCCCAGGACTGCGCCATGAGCCTGGGCCTTCGCCTGGAGCTGGGGGTTTACGCGGGAGTGACCGGGCCTCAGTTGGAGACCCCGGCCGAGACGCGCTTGCTGCGGGCCGCCGGGGCGGACGCGGTGGGCATGTCCACGGTGATGGAGGCCATCGCGGCGAAGCACATGGGCCTGGAGGTGCTCGGCCTCTCCTGCCTGGTGAACAAGAACCTGCCCGACTGCATGGCCGAGGTGAGCATCGAGGAGGTGCTGGCCGTGGCCCAAAGCTCCGGCGGGAACTTGAGCCGCCTGCTTTTCGAAATCCTGGGGAGGCTCGATGGGTAGGCTCGCTTTCACCACAGCCCTGCTGGCGTTCGTGGCCGTACTTGCGCTCTGCCCCGCCGCCCGGGCCGCCAGGGGGACGTTCACCGGCGCCAAGGAGCTGGAGGCCGAGATCCGCAAGAACATGTCCCGCTACGGCGTCAAGGGGCTCTCCATCGCCGTGGTGGACGACCAGCACGTCCTTTGGGCGCAGGCCTACGGCTTCGCCGACGAGGCCAAGGGCGTCCCTGCGGAGCTGGGCACCATCTTCCGGGTGGGCTCCATCTCCAAGGCCGTCAGCTCCGCGCACGTGATGCAACTGGCCGAGGCCGGGCTGGTGGACATCGACGCCGACATCAGGGCTTACGTCCCCGAGTTCTCCATCCGCAGCCGCTTCGGGCCGGACCCGCTCATAACCCCGCGCATGCTCATGTCCCACCATTCGGGCCTCCCCACGGACGTGGTGGCCGGGATGTGGGCCGAGCATCCGCAATCCTTGGCGGAATACATCCCCACCCTGGCGCAGGAATATATGGCCGCCCCCCCGGCCAAGCTCTGGCGTTACTCCAACGTGGGCTACAGCCTGCTGGGGCGCATGGTGGAGAAGGTGGAGGGGATGAGCTTCGACCAGGCCATGCGCTGGAGCCTGCTGGAGCCCCTGGGCATGAACAGCTCCAGCTACGTGATGACCCCGGAACTGGCCCCGCGCTACTCGCAAGGCTACTCCGGCGGCAAGGAGGCGCCCCGCCCCGCCCTGCGCGACATGCCCGCGGGCTCGCTCTACTCCACCGCGCCGGACATGGCCGCCTTCGTCCAGGCCATGCTGGCCGGGGGCGGGGACGTGCTCTCCCACCGGTTCTTCCGCCAGATGGTCACGCCGCAATTCCCCGGCCTGCCGCTCGATTTCGAGTTCCAGATGGGCCTCGGGTTCATGCTCTCGGGCCTGAACCTCTCCGACGGCAGCCGCCTGATCTGGCACGCGGGCACCGCCCTGCCCTTCCAGGCCTTCTTGGCCATGGAGCCGGGCCGCAAGCTCGGCGTGGTGGTGCTGGCCAACACGCAGGAGGCCGCGCATTTCATCTCCGACCTGGCGGTGAAGGCCCTGGAGCTTGCCTCGGCCTCGCGCCCGGGCACGGCGGCCCGCCCCGCGCCCGGCAGCCGCGTCTTCAGGCCCGAGGCCTTCCGGCCTGAAAAGCTCACCCCCGAGGAACTGGCCACCTATGCGGGCGATTACGCGGGCGAGGGCGGCCTGCTCAGCACCATCCGGCTGGTGGACGGCGTGCTCAAGGCCAGCGTGGAAGGAAGGGACGTGGAACTTACTCCGGCCAGGGGCGGCCTGTTGCGGCTGCAGCCCGAAAAGAGCCTGCTGCCCCTGCTGCCCAAGGCCGGGCAGGAGGAATACCTGGAGCACGTGCACCCCGACGGGCTGGACGTGCTGGTGCTCAGAGGCAGGGCCAGGCCCGTGCCCCTGGTGAAGCTGCAGAACAAGCCCATTCCCGAGGCCTGGACGGCCCGGCAAGGCGTGTACGCCGCCTCGGGCGAGTGCGCCGGGCTGTGCTACAAGGCCCTGGCCCTGACCGTGCGCGACGGCCAGCTCATGGCGGTGATCGGGGTGTCGCTTCCCGGGGAGGAGGCGCCGTCCATCCCGGCCGTGTCTCCGCTCATCCCCCTGGGGGACGACCAGGCCGTGGTGGCCGGGCTGGGCATCGGTTCCGGCGCGACGCTCCGGGCCGAAGAGGGCGGGCTGTACTACTCGGGCTACCACTTCAAGCGCATGCCCTGAGCGCCAGGGTTGGCCGGGCTGCGGCGTTGGACGTGCGCCAGCCCGGCAGCCTGTCCGAAAGGCTCGCTGGCAAGGCGCAAGAAAAGCCAAGCCCGATGCGTAGTTCCCCTACGTCAGGGTTTGGCTTTTTCGAAGCAACGCCGCCAGCGAGGATTTTGGGGCAGGCTGCTAGTCGCGCAGGCCGACGACCCCCCTCCTGCCCAGCTCGCGCAGGAAACCCGCCACAGCCAGCTCGGCCTCGCGCCCGGGCAGACCGTAGCGCTCCGCCAGGCGCGCGGCCACATCCCGCACGGAGTTGCGCCCGTCGATCAATTCCCAGCAGAAGGTGCCCAGTTCGTCCAGCTCCAGCTTGCGCTCCAGGGGCTTGCCGTCCCACATGCCCAGCCGCCGGGCCACGCCCGCGAACCACGGCTTGTAGGCGCTCAGGTAGATCAGGCGCGCGAAGCCCTGCTCCGTGCGCTCCTCGCGCACCAGGCGGTTGCGCGCGGGGCGCATGTCCAGGTTGCGCCTCCTCTCATCCCCTCCCCCCGGGCCGGGGGCGGGTCAACCGGTTTGGCGGGGCGGCGTTTGAACCACATGGCGCGCGCAGACCTCCTTGAAGAATTGCGGGGCAAGCTCCCCCGTGTGCACGGCCAGCACGGCCAGAATCCTGGATTCGTCCCCGAGCCAGACCGCCGCACGCAGCAGGCGCAGAGCGGGCAGCCAGCGCGCGGCCAGACGCCGGGCCGGACCCGCCTGGATCTCCTCCTGGGGGTGGAATGCGGCCGCAAAGCCCTCCCCCGCGCCGTCGATTCGCCCCGGGACGAATACCCGCTCCCTGCCGCGCCTGTCCGGAAAGACCTTCCCGGCCCAGGCTTCAAGGCTGACGCCGCGCAGGATGGCCTGCGCCGGGGCGAAGCGGTGGTACTCCAGGCTGGAGCTCCCGGCCCGGTAGAGAAACCTGAAATGCCCCAGTTGGACGCTGCACTCCGCCAGGGTGAAGCCGGAAGGAGCCTGGGCGGCCATGTCGTAGAGGCGCAGCAGGCCCGGGTCCGCGCCGCGCAGAGTGCGGGCGCATCCCAGCCAGGGCTCCGCGCGCTCGCCAGGGCGGACATGAGGCACGGCCAGCACGGCCAGCTCAGCGCCCTCCGGCACGAACAGCACGGCCTCGCTCCCGTCCGGCCCGAGGCAGGCCAGCGCGGCCCCGCCCGGGGCCAAGGCCTCGCCGAGCTGTTTCGCCATCTTCTTCGGGGCGGCGTCCGGCGCGAAGCGGTATTTGCGTTTGAGCCTGCCCAGCACAGCGGCGGGGTCCAGCCCGGGCTTCACGCTCTGCCAGCGCAGGGTCAGGCGCGGACCGTCCGCGTCGTCCAGGCGCAGGTAGCCCTTGCCCAGAGCGGCTGGCTCCCACCCGGCCGGGGCCTCCAGGGCCAGCCCGTCCCAGAAAATGGGCTGCGGCGCGCTCACAGCACGACCACGTTGGTCACATCCGGGG
>JBKICO010000361.1:0-5845 GCA_046567065.1 Acidobacteriota bacterium | reverse complement strand
CCGCGTCGTCGGTGACGTCCAGGCCCTGGCGCGCGGCCAGGGCGAATCCCTCGCGCAGCACGGCGAGATCCACCCCCTGGGGGGTCTGCACGGCCATGAGGCGGCTGCGGTCCGGCGTGGCGGTCACAATGCCGTCCTCCACCTGCTTGATGGTGTCCTTCACGGGCACTGCGGGCACCACGGCGGGGGCGCCGTCCTCAAGGGCCTGAACGACCCGCAGGATCACCTCCGGGGTGATGAAGCAACGGGCCGCGTCGTGCACCAGCACGTGCGTGCAATCGGTGGGCAGGGCGGCCAGCGCGTTCTCCAGGGAGTCCTGGCGGCGCGCGCCACCGGCCACGGCCTTCCAGGCCAGGCCCAGGGGGCTCGCGGCGTCCAGCGCCTCCAGCCGGGGGAGCATGGCATCGAGCTCCGCCGGGGGCAGGGCGAAGACCATGCCGCGCACCTGGGGCACGCGGGCGAAGGGGCGGGCGGCCTTCCAGAACACGGGCTCGCCGCCCGCGTCCAGGAACTGCTTGCTCGTACCGAGTTTTGCGGGGGCCATGCGCGAGCCGCTTCCGGCCGCCAGGAGTATGGTCCAGACGTTCATTGTGCTGCGGGGTTGGGGTTGAGCCGGGGAAACGCGGAGGATGCCTCAAAGCGGGGCGCTTGTCACCTGCGGTGCGCCCGTGGGCGCAGTCAAGGTGCCTCCCTGTACCGACCTGCCGCCACCTGGGCTGTCCGGCCAGCTGCAGGATAGCGCCGTGGCCATGCCGGGCGTATCCGGCTCATGGAAGGCCATGCCAGTGAACCAGATCCATGCCGTATCTTGCCCAGGAAAACCGAAACGCCCGCAGGCGTTTGGCCCACGGGCGAAATCGGAAGAGGGGAGCCGGCCGTAAGCCGGATTTTGTGGCCGGAGCCCGAAGGCCCCGGTGCGATCATTCCTCTAGGGCGACGATTACCCGCCGCCTCAAGCAACCTACCCGGAAGCTTCGGCCGGGCCAGCCTCAAGCGCTTCTCTATTTGGTCTTGCTCCGAACGGGGTATGCCTAGCTTGCCGTGTCGCCACGGCAACTGGTGGTCTCTTACACCACCGTTTCACCCTTACCCTGCGGCCAAGGCCGCAAGGCGGTCTGCTTTCTGTGGCGCTCTCCGGGGATCGCTCCCCCTGGGCGTTACCCAGCGCTCTGCCCTGCGGAGTCCGGACTTTCCTCCCCGGGTTTCCCCGCGGCGACCGCCTGTCCGGCTCCCCCTTCGAATATAACCGCGCGGCGCAGGGGGGCTAGGCCTCCTGGGCTTCCTCGGCCTTCTCCTGGCTCATGATGTGCTGGTCCCAGTAGATCAGGCGCTGACAATTGGGGCAGGAGAGGATCTGCTGACCCTTCTGCAGTTCGATGAAGGCCTGAGGGGGGATGGAGATGTTGCAGCCCGAGCACACGCCGTTGGTGACCGACACGATGACCGGGTTGGCCAGGCGCGAGCGGATGAACTCGTAGCGCGACAGGATGGGCTTGGGGATCACGCCGCAGGCGTGGGTGCGCTGCTCGGAGAGCTCCGCGATGCGCTTCCCGGCGGCGTCCAGGCGGGTCTTCAGCCCGGCCTGTGCGGTCTCCAGGTCGGCGCGCAGGGCGTCGGTCTGCTCGGAGAGCTCGCGGTCCGTCGTGGTCTGGCGCTCGACTTCCTCGGCGAAGGCGGCCTTCTCCTCGTCGCGGGAGCGGTTGAGCTTCTCCAGGCTGTCCATCTCACGCACCATGGCGTTGTATTCCTTGGAGTTGCCCACCATCATCATCTTGCTCTTGGATTTCTTCATCCGGACGTGGTCGTCCTCGATGTCGGTCTCCAGGCGGGAGAGCTGGTCCGTCAGATAGCCGAGCTTCTCGCGGACCTGGTCGCGCTGGGCCTCGACATCGCGGCATTTCTTTTCAAGGGAGGCGATCTCCTTGGGAGCGTTCTCCACCTCGGCGGTGAGGGAGATCATTTCGCCGTCGATCTGCTGCAGAATCACCAACTGTTCGATCTGTTTCTGATACATTGCCGTCTCCGTGTGGAATCGTTGCACCCAGGGCAGGGGCTAGGCTGGATTGAGGACCGCGCGCATGGGGTCCGCGCTTGGGAAGAAGCGGACCTCAAGCCCCTTTTCGGAAAAACGTCCGGCAAAATCGCCGGCCAGACGCCGCATCATCTCTTCTTCAAGGCTCCTGTGCCCGACGTCGATGGTCAGGCCCAGGGGTTCGATGTCCAGGGCGGCGTGATGGGTCACGTCGCCGGTGATGAAGACGTCCGCCCCCTTGGCGAACGCCTTGGCCGCGCAGGACGACCCGGAGCCGGTGCAGTAGGCCACGGTGCTCACGGTGTCGGGCTGCGCACCGATGAAAGTATAGAAGCTCCGGGGCACGGCCCGGCGCAGAACGGCAAGGAAGCCCTCCCAGGCCAGGGGGGTGGGCAATGTGCCCACAAGGCCGTACCCGAAGGGTTCGGAGGGTTCGGCCAGCCGCACCACGCCAGCCAGGCCGGTGACGTCCTCGTTGGCGTCCAGGTAGGCGCGCAGCTTCGGCCAGTCCGTCTCCGGGCAGGAGAACCCCTGCGGCGCGTGGCGCAGGGCGTCGCGGTCGAAATGGAGCCTGCCGATGTCGATGTCGTCGGGAAGGTTCAACCCCTCGAAGCCGTCGGTGGCCACCTCGCGGTAGAGGGCCATCACGCGCGGGGTGACGCCCTGCGGATCGACGATTGCCCGGCCGGTCAGGCCCAGTTCGTCGGCCAGCCAGGCGGCGGGGCCGCCGGGGGCGCAGTCCAGGGTGGTGTGCGCGGCCACCAGCCAGGCGTCTTGTTCCAGCAGGAGCTTGAGCACGGCGCGGTGGTCGCCCAGAGTGTCGGGCAGGCGCGGGGTCTTGCCGAGGGGATGGTGGGTGAGCACCATCTGTGCCCCCCAGTTCAGGGCCTTCTCCACGCTCGAGGAGGTGGCGTCAAGGGCCACGGCCAGGCGCGTCACCTCGGTCACGGGGGATGCCACCTGCACGCCGCAGCGGTCCCACTGGGCGGCCATGTGGGCTGGGGCGGCGTGTTCGATGGCGGCGAAGATATCGCGGATGTTCATATCGCTCAAAAAAGAAAGGCGCTTTCAGGGTATTCCCCTAGGAAAGCACCTTCCGGTGTGTACGGGTTGCGGCGAATGCCGGAAAGAAAGCGTGTGCGATCTTCCGCAACGAATCGTCCTTGAAGTGGTGGGCCTACCAGGGTTCGAACCTGGGACCACCCGGTTATGAGCCGGAAGCTCTGCCAACTGAGCTATAGGCCCCCAGCAAGTTCTGAATCCAAGTCAATAATATCCAATTTGGGGGTGTGTCAATACCTGGTTTGCGCCAGCCTATTTCTTGAGGGACTTGACCCAGCTGCTGGCGGCCTTGGCGGCGGTGGCGCCTTCACCCACGGCCACCGCGATCTGCAGGAAGCCGCCCGTGCAGTCGCCCGCCGCGAACACGCCGGGGATGTTGGTCTTCATTTCGCGGTCCACCTCGATGAAGTTGCCGCTGCGCGTCACGCCCAGGGTATAGGCGAAATCAGTGGAGGAGGCCTCGCCCAGGGCGATGAACAGGCCGTCGGCCTTGAGCACGGTGCCGTCGGCCAGGGTCAGGCTGTCCATGGCCGGGCTGCCGCCGATGGCCGTGATGCCCTGCTCGATGATCTCGATGCCCGCGTCCTTCAGGCGCTTGAGGAACTCCTCGTCCATGGTGGGCTTCTTGCCCAGGGTGCAGACGCGCACATCCTGGGTGTAGTTGAGCAGTTCAAGGGCCTGGTTGGCCGCGAACACGCCCTCGCCCGCCACCACCACGGGCCTGCCCTTGTAGAAATAGCCGTCGCAGGAAACGCAGTAGGACACGCCCTTGCCCTCGTAGTCCGCGATGCCGGGGATCGGCGGCCTGGAGCGGGAGACGCCCGTGGCCAGGATGAGGGCGTCGGCCTGGTATTCGTTGTTGTCCGTCTTGACCTTGAAGCCGCCGAAGTCGCCGTGGTGCACGCCCAGAACCCGCTCACAGCGCAGGTCCGCGCCGAAGCCGATGGCCTGGCGGCGTCCCTTGTCCACCAGGTCGCGCCCGGAGATGGCCTCTTCGAAGCCGAAGTAGTTGGCGATCTCGTAGTCGCCCGCCACCTTGGGGTCGCAGCCGATCAAGAGGGTGCGGATGCCCGCCCTGGCCAGATAGATGCCGGCGGAGAGCCCTGCGGGGCCAGCGCCGATGATGAGGCATTGCGTGTTTTCCATTCTGCTCTCCGGTAAGGTGAAAATGCTCGTCCGTCCAATATACGCGGGAGAACGAAAAAGGGAAGGGCGGGGGCGGGTGGCGCAGGGATGTTGCCACCGCCTGGGATTGGAAGTAAATTGAGCGAGATTCGACACTTCAAAGCATAAAGGATCAGGCCCCCCCATGAATCAGGCCCCATTCGTCACCGGCGACGGCCAGTTGGTGGAAGCCAGCGTCATCCACTTCAATCAGGAACTTTCCGCACCCCAATTGTTCGGCGTCATGCGCCTGAGCCACGTCAGCGACGCCCTGCGCGGCCTGGTGCGCGACATCGCCGACCGGGCCAAGGCACAATCCCGCCCGCTGCAGGACTTCCTGGACCTGAGCGGACGCAGCGGACACTCCCGCATCGGCATCGACATCCACCTGGCCGAGGGTGAGCTCCACATCTCGGACACGGGCAAATACATCGAGATGCCCGTGGTGGTCACGGCGCTGAACTCCCACCTGGCCGAGTCCCTCTCCGACCTCAAGATACTCACCCAGCGCTCCCCTGTGGACATCGGCAGGCTCTTCGTGCCCATGGGGCCGCACCTCAGCCGCAACCAGGTGCTCGAAGCCCTTGACCAGGAAGAACTGCTCCTGCCCGAAATCCACGACATCGGCCCGGACGGGCTGATCGAGATACCGCTGGACAACGTGCGCTACATACTCTCGCAGCGGCTGATCTCCATCCCGCACAACTTCGCGGAGATGATCATCAGGGGCAAGCACGGCCTGGCCATGTTCCAGCAGCCCGCGCCTTCGGGCCTGCCCGAGGCCATCGCGCCCAAGGAGTTCATGGTCAGCGCCCTGCGCATCTCGCTCGGCCCTTACATGGCCTTCATCTCGCGCGAGCTCTCCAACCCTGCGGTGTTCCACCTGGCCTCGCGCCTTCTGGACGGCGTGCGCACCACCGGCATCGCCACCATGCGCCAGGCGGAGATCTTCAACCGGGGGGAGGAGCCCGTGCCCTGCCGGGACCTGCGCCTGCGCATCAGGCTCTACCCGGCGGAGGAGCGCGTGGCGGCCATCTCCAAGCGGGTGCTCAAGCCGGGCAAGGCCACGGCCATCCTGGCCCGGGGCGTGGACTTCGCCGAGATCACCGACATGTTCAACCCTTCGGCCTGCGAGGCGCTCTTCGACGAGATCTCCGCCGCGCCGGGCCGTGGCGGGCTCTACGGGCGCATCCTGATGCCCGGGCGCATCGTGAACATCGCCTGGGAGCAGGAGGACGGGCGCTGGATACCCGAGTTCCAGTGGCGCCTGGTCTACGAGTGCGCCCGGGGCAACGTGCCCGAGGCCGTGCTGGCGGAGGACGAGATACCCAAACGCTTCCGCACCTTCCTGCAGGACCTCAAGTACGTGGGCGGGGAGCAGAGCCTCTCCAAGGTGTTCGTGGCCGACGCTCTGCCGCCGGTGGACACCCTGCGCGTGCTCAAGCGCAGCGGCGTGGGCGTGGTGCTCATTAAGAGCATCACCATGCGCGCCGGGCGCAACGGGGCCAAGCCCGAATACTACCTGGACCAGTCCTCATACGAGGAGATCGCCCGCCTCTGCCGCGAGGGCATGCGCTTCTACATGAT
>JBKICO010000360.1:0-3675 GCA_046567065.1 Acidobacteriota bacterium | reverse complement strand
GCCCGCAGAAGGGCTCGCAGCACGCGCCCAGGGAGTCGAACGCGGTGCGGTAGCCTGTGAGCCCTTCGGGCGGCTCGACACCGGCCTTGCCGGAGACAAGACGCAGAAATTCACGGGAGGCGAAGGGGTCCAGGCAGGCAACCTCATTGGGGCACGGGGCGGACTCCAGGCATGGGGCGCAGTCCAGGGTGGACTGCCAGACCGTGTGCCCCAGGCCATAGGGGCCGGTCTCGTGGCACCAGGCGTTGGAGAGGAACAGCGCCGTCACCGGCACGCCCAGGTGCGCGGCCAGGTGCATGACCCCGGTGTCGGGGGTGAGCAGGCGGTCCAGCCCGGCCACCGTCTCCACGAGTTGCTCCAGGCTGGTGCGCCCGGTGAGGTCCGTGGTGAGGCGCGCCACGCGCTCGGGCAGCAGGGCTAAGAGTTCCTTGGCGGCGGGGCGCTCGGCGGCGGTGCCCAGGAGCGTCACCCTGGCGGTGCCCAGGGTGGGAAGCAGGGCTTGGATCACCCCGGCCAGCACACGCGGCGGGGGCGAGCGCCTGGGGTCGCGCCCGGCCAGGGCCACGCCCAGGCCGCCGCCCTTGGGCGTGGCGGCGGGGTTCACCGTGGATGCTTCTGCCAGGGGAAGGGCGTAGCCCGCCCAGAAATCCGCCAGGTTCACCCCGGCCTGCCTGCGCCTGCGCGTCCAGCGGAAGGCCATTGCCGCCCAGGGGTCGCGAAGGGGCTGGCCTTGCTCCAGGCGGTGGCCGCGCACGGTCTCGGGGTCGAAGGCGGTGCTCAGGGCGGCGCTCAAGCCGGAATAATTGAGGTTGTAGACCCGCCGGAAGCCAATCTCTCCCAACTTGCCCACGGCGGCCTGCAGCGCTGCCAGGTCCGGCCGGGAGTGAGCCGCCACGGCGTGCACCACCGCCCGGGGATAGACCAGGCGCGCCAGCCCCGCCAGGGAGGCGTCCACCAGCAGGTGCACGGGCCGCCCGGCCTGCTCAAGGCCCGCCACCAGCCGCTTGGTCTGGAGCAGGTCCCCGAAGCGGGCCAGCTGCATGACGAGCACGGGTTTCATGGGGCCAGGGTAGCCCAAGGCCGGGGGGAAAGAAAGTGGGTTTGCTGGCGGGCCGGGTTGTGCTAGGCTCTCTGCCCATGCGTTACTACCCACTCTACGCGGACCTCACCCGCAAGCGCTGCCTCGTGGTCGGCGCGGGCGAGGTCGGCCGCCGCAAAATCGGAACCTTGGCCGCCTGCGGGGCCAAGGAGATCCTCGTGCTGGACACCAGCCCCCCGGACGCCGAGCTCCAGGAAGTGCTGGACCTGCCCAACGTCACCTTCGAGCAGCGCTCCTTCGAGGAGGCCGACTTGGAAGGCCGCTTCCTGGTGATCGCCTCCACCTCCAACGAGGAGCTCAACTGGCGCATCAGCCGGGCCTGCGAAGCCAGGGACCTGCTCTGCAACATCGTGGACCAGCCCGAGAAGTGCAGCTTCATCGTGCCCGCGCTGTTCACCCAGGGCGACCTGACTGTGGCCATCTCCACGGGCGGGGCCTCCCCGGCCATGGCCCGCAAGATCCGCAAGGAGATGTCCGAGACCTTCGGCAGCGAATACGCCGCCGCCCTGGTGCTCATGAGCAGGCTGCGCCCCCTGGTGCTGGAGCTGGGCCTGGGCTCGCCGCGCAACGGGGCCATCTTCCGCAGCCTCGTTGAGTCGGGCCTGCTGGACGCCCTGGAGCGCAGGGACATGGCCACGGCGGCGGACATCCTCACCGCGCACATTCCTTCCGAGCTGCACGGCAGCATCCCGGAGCTACTGGATGGACTCATCTGAACTCGCCCTGTACGCCGCGCTGACCCTCTATCTGGTGGGCAGCGGCGGGCACATCTGCGGCATCTTCACCGGCAAGCACCGCCCGAACACCTTCGGCGGCATCGCCTCCGGCGCGGGCTTCGCCTGCCACACGGTGAGCCTGGCGCTCCGGCTCTTCGCCAACCCCTCCCTGGCCCTGGCCAGCGGGGAGTTCTACCTGAGCCTGTTCTCCTGGAGCCTGCTGCTGGTGCTGTTCGTGCTCTGGGTGCGGCTCAAGCTCTCCTTTCTGGGGCTCATCGCCACGCCGTTGGCCTTCATCATCCTGCTGGGCTCGCTGGGCGTCAATTCGGCGCGCCTGCCCCTGCCGCCCTCGCTGGCGGGGCTGTTCTTCGGGCTGCACATCGGCACGCTGTTCTGCTCGCTCGGGCTCATGGCCATGGCCGGGGCCGCCGGAGCCGCCTACATCAAGCTGGAGCGGCGCATCAAAAGCAAGGAGAAGCTCAACGGCGTCTGGGCCGCCCTGCCCTCCCTGGACAAGCTGGACAACGCCAACCGCCTTGCCGTGACCTTCGGCTTCCCGCTCTACACGGTGGGGCTGCTCTCCGGCTTCATCTGGGCCGGGCTCACCTGGAAGCGCTTCTTCTCCTGGGACCCCAAGGAGATCACCGCCGTATTCATCTGGCTTCTGTTCGCTTTCCTGTTCCACCAGCGCGTGGCTTTGGGCTGGCGCGGCAGGAAAACCGCCTGGCTGGCCATCTGGGTGTTCGGGCTCAGCCTGGCCTCCATGCTCGGCATCAACTTCTTCGTAAAGACGCACCATAGTTTCGCCTGATGCAGCACGACATCCATATTCTCGGTCTCAACCACCGCACGGCGGACGTGAACGTGCGGGAGTGTTTTTCCCTCAAGGAGCAGGTGAGCTTCGAGGAGTGCGTCGAAAGCCTGGGCAAGGCCGTGGACGAACTGCTGGTGCTCTCCACCTGCAACCGGGTCGAGATCCTCGTTGTGGCCCCCCTGGGCTCGGGCGCGGGGGAGAGGGTTATCCGCTGCTGGGCCGAGTCCAGCGGCCGCAGCCCCTCGGAGCTGGCCCCCCACGTGTACCACCGGCGCGGCCTGGAGGCCGTGGAGCACCTGTTCCAGGTGGCCGCCGGGCTCGACTCCATGGTGCTGGGCGAGCCGCAGATTCTGGGGCAACTCAAGCAGGCCTACAAGAACGCCGTGGACAAGGGCCAGACCAAGGTGGTGGTCAACCGCCTGCTGCACAAGGCCTTCTCCACGGCCAAGCGCGTGCGCACGGAGACGGGCATCGGCACCAGCGCCGTGTCCATCAGCTACGCCGCCGTGGAGCTGGCCAAGCACATCTTCGGCGAGATGGGCGACAAGAAGGCCATGCTCATCGGCGCGGGCGAAATGGCGGAGCTGGCGGCCACGCACCTGGTGGGCGCGGGCGTCAAGTCGCTCAGCGTCGTCAACCGGACCTTTTCCCGCGCGGAGGAACTGGCCGCCCGCTTCAAGGGCAGGCCCCTGGCCTTCGCGGAGCTCATCGACCGCCTGCCCGAGGTGGACATCGTCATCAGCTCCACCGGCTCCCCCGAGCCCATCATCCGGGCCCGCGACATCAAGGACGTGCTCAAGAAGCGCAAGTACAGGCCCATGTTCTTCATCGACATCGCGGTGCCCCGCGACATCGACCCGGACATCAACAGCCTGGACAACGTCTACCTCTACGACATCGACGACCTCAAGGACGTGGTGGAGGAGAACAAGGCCCAGCGCGCCACCGAGGCCGAAAAGGCCCGGGAGATCATCCGCTCCGAGTCCGAGAAGTTCGGGGTGTGGCTCAAATCCCTGGACCTGCAGCCCACCATCGTGGACCTGCTG
>JBKICO010000359.1:0-4429 GCA_046567065.1 Acidobacteriota bacterium | reverse complement strand
GCCAAGGCCCAGGAGCCCACGGGCAGCCGCTTCACCCGGCGCATAAGCCCCGGCTACCGGGACTTCCCCCTGGCCGCCCAGGCCGTGTTCGCGGAGCTGGCCGGGGCCGCCACGGGCATCGTCTGCGGCGCGGGCATGGGGCTCTCTCCCCGCAAGTCCCTCACGGCGCTTTTGGGCCTGCTGCCCTGAAATTCCCTTCGTCTAGGGGAGCACGTCCCCGATGCGCACCGAGGCCTCCACCACCAGCCCGAGCTTCTCAATCTTGGCCAGCAGCGTGGGGCGCGACAGCCCCAGCAGCCGCGCCGCCTGGGAGCGGTTGCCCCCCGTGGCGCGCAGGGCCTCGGCCAGCACCACCGCCGCGAAGCGGTCCGTCACCTGGGCGAAGAGGTCCGGCCCGCCCGCGGCCACGGCCTGGGCCGCGTAGCGCTTCAGGGCCTCCTCCAGGTCTCCAGGCGCCTCCTGCCCCGCTTCGGGCGAGCGCCCGGCGATGGCGGCGCGCACGTCCTCCGGGCCGATGGGCAGGCCCCGGCTGAAGATCAGCGTCTTGTGCAGCACGTTGGAGAGCTCACGCACGTTGCCGGGCCAGTCGTGGGCCGTGAGCGCGGCGAGCCCCTCCGGGGTGACGCCCGGGCTGGCTGTGCCGGCCCCTGCCGCGTGCTGGGCCAGGAAGTGGTCCGCCAGTTGGGGGATGTCCTCCTTGCGCTCGCGCAGGGGCGGCAGCAGGATGCGCACCACCTGCAGGCGGTAGTAGAGGTCCTCCCGGAAGCGGCACTCGGTGATGGCGGCGTCCAGGTCGCGGTTGGTGGCCGCGATGATGCGCACGTCCACGGGGATGGGGCCCTTGCCGCCCAGGCGCTCGATCTGCTTCTCCTGCAGCAGGCGCAGAAGCTTGGCCTGGCTGGGCAGGGGCATGTCGCCGATCTCGTCCAGGAAAACGGTGCCGCCCATGGCCTGCTCGATCTTGCCCGCCCGGCGCTGCGTGGCGCCGGTGAAGGCGCCCTTTTCGTGGCCGAAGAGCTCGCTCTCCAGCAGGGTTTCGGGGATGGCCACGCAGTTGACCACCACGAAGGGCCTGTTCTTGCGGGGGGAGTAGCTCCAAAGGGCGCGGGCGGCCAGCTCCTTGCCGGTGCCGGACTCGCCCTGCACCAGCACCGTGGCGTCGGTGGCGGACACGCGCCCGAGCTGTTTGTAGACCTCCTGCATGGCCCGGCTCTGGCCCACCAGGCTCACCGGCGGGGCCTGGGCGGCCTCGGCCCCGTTCTCCGGCCCGGCCTTGGCCTGGCGCGAGGCGTCCAGCGCCTGGGAGATGAGCCCCAGCATCTCCGGGATGTCGAAGGGCTTCAGGATGTAGTCGAACGCGCCCTTGTTCACGGCCTCGATGGCCGTGTCCGTGGCGCCGTAGGCCGTCATGATGATTACGGGGGTGTGCGGGTCGGCGGCCTTCATGCGCTCCAGGGCCTCGATGCCGCTGATGCCCTGCATGCGCACGTCCATGACCACCACGTCGGGCTTGTCCGCCTTGAGCCGGGCGACGCCCTCCTCCCCGGAGGCCGCCGTGAGCGGCGTGTAGCCCTCCAGCGCGATGAGCTTGGCGAAGCTGTCGCGCAGGCGCGGGTCGTCGTCCACCACGAGGATCACTGCCACCGCGCGCCTCCCTGCATCTTGTTGTCGAAGGGGATGGTGATGGTGAACTTGGCCCCGCCGCCCTTGGCCTGGGTCAGGGTCAGGCTGCCGCCGTGCTCGCGCACGATGCGCCGGGCGATGGGCAGGCCCAGGCCTGTGCCCTCCTCCTTGGTGGTGTGGAAGGGTTCGAACACGCGCTCGCGCTCCTGCTCGGGCACGCCCGGGCCGGTGTCGGACAGGGAGACGATGGCCACGCGGCCCATGGGCTCCATGAAGCCCTCGATCTCCTCCACGACGATGCGCCCGGGGCCGTGCATGGCCTCCATGGCGTTGCTCACGAGGTTCACCAGCACCTCCTTGAGCTGCTCCGGGTCGATGAGGATGGGCTGGAGCGCGCCGTCGCGCACCACCTCGAGCTGCACGCCCTGGGCCTCCAGGCGGGGTCCGAGCAGGTGGGCCGCCGCGTCCGTGACGTCGGACGGGCTGATGCGCTTGAGCGAGAGCTTGAGCGGGCGGGCGTACTCCAGGAAGTTCTGGATGATGCCGTCCAGGTGTTTGATCTCGTGCGAGATGACCTCGAAGTCCTCGCGCTGGTTCTCGTTCAGCTCCAGGGAGCGCTGCAGGGAGAACAGGCGCATCTTCACCGAGGTCAGCGGGTTGCGGATGGAGTGGGCCACGCCCGCGGCCATCTTGCCCACGGTGGCCAGGCGCTCCGTGGCCTCCAGCGCGGTCTGGCTCTTCTCCAGCTTGGAGCGGGCCTGCACCGCGCGCTCCACCAGGGTGTGCACGCGGTTCTCCAGCGCGGCCACCTCGTCCGCGCCCACGGGGTCGTCCGCGCCCTGGGCCAGGCGGCGGATGGGGCCGAGCAACTGGCGGGAGAGCACCAGGGCCAATATCATGCCCAGGATCAGGGTGAAGGGCAAAAAGGCCGTGGCCATGCCGTTGACCAGGCGCATGCGCCACAATCCCTCGGCGCGGTCGCGCTCCAGGTTGCGGCGCAGGGTGTCCAGAAACAGCTCGCAGCTCACGATCAGGGCGTCGAAGCGCTTGCGCGCGGCGGCGTGCACCGGGGTTGCCAGTTCGCGCTTGCCCTCGTCGAGCAGGCTCACCACCTTCTCGCGCTCCACCGTGAGCCGGATGAACTCGGCCTCGATGTGGTTGAGCATGGTGCGGGCCTCCTCGTCGTCAACGAAAGGCCGCACCCGGACGATCTCCTTCTCGAAGGAGGCCTGCTGGTCCGCCAGGCGGGCCAGCCAGACGGGGTCGAAGTTCAGGGAGTAGTAGGTCAGGAAGCCGCGCTGGGCGGCCAGGGAGCCCTCCAGGCGCATGGCCGCGTCCATGGCGGCCACCTGGCGCTCGAAGATGCCCGAGAAGAAGTTCTGCAACCCCGTGCCGTACCAGAGCATGAACGTTCCCCCGCCCACGGTGACCAGCATCAGCAGGCCGAGCACAAGGTAGACGCGCATGCGCAGTGACATGGAGAACTTGAGCCGCATCCGTCGATATTGCGGGGCCGCGCCGGGAAGTCAAGGCCGGGGGAGCGCGCATTCCACCGGCATGGTGGCATTTTTCCCGGGTGATGCTATGGTTGCACCACGTACCGGGACTGGTTCGGCCTGAATCCGGACCTCGCCCCGGGCCGCCCTCAAGGAGGCAGCATGTTCGGTTTGTCGCCACCCGTGGCCTGGGCCCTCGCGGGCCTGCTCCTCATCGCCCTGGAGGCCGTTGTTCCGGGGCTCATCATTGTGTTCTTCGGCATCGGGGCGCTGGCCACTTCGCTGGCCACGGCCGTGTTCGGCCTCTCCACTGATTCGCAGCTGCTGCTGTTCGCCGCGTGCTCGGTGGGCAGCCTGATGGGCCTGCGCCGCCTGTTCAAGAAGACCTTCCAGGGCGAGGACCGCCCCCAGAACCAGCTCCGGCAGCGCCTGGAGGACTTCACCGGCGAGGCCGCGGTGGTCACCGAGGCCATACCCGAGGGGGGCGCGGGCCGCATCAAGCTGCGCGGCTCGTTCTACGCCGCCGTGGCGGATGCGCCCATCCCGGCCGGAACCGCCGTGAAGGTCACGGCGGACGTCCACGGCGACCACAGCCTGTTCAAGGTCGAAACACTCTAGCCAACCAAGGGAGTCCCCATGCCCTACGTCGCACTCTCCATCGCGGCAGTGGTGCTGCTGCTCATCCTCATGTCGGCCACGGTGGTGCCGCAGCAGAACGCCTACATCGTGGAGCGCCTGGGCAAGTACAGCCGCACCCTCGTGGCCGGGTTCCACGTGCTGGTGCCCCTGCTGGACAGGATCGCCTACAAGTACTCCCTCAAGGAGGAACTGGTGGACACCCCCTCCCAGCCCTGCATCACCAAGGACAACGTGACCGTGCACGTTGACGGCCTGGTCTACATCAAGGTCAACGACCCGCAGCTCGCGGCCTACGGCGTGGCCAACTACCGCTCGGCCGCCACGCAGCTGGCCCAGACCTCCCTGCGCTCGGCCATCGGCAAGATCACCCTGGACAAGGCCTTCGAGGAGCGCGAGCTGATCAACGCCGAGGTGGTCAAGGCCGTGGACGAGGCCGCCGCGCCCTGGGGCGTGAAGGTGATGCGCTTCGAGATCAAGGACATCTCGCCCCCGGAATCGGTGAAGCAGGCCATGGAGGCCCAAATGACCGCCGAGCGCGAGAAGCGCGCCCAGATCGCCCTGGCCGAAGGCCAGAAGCAGAGCGCCATCAATATTTCGGAAGGCGAGATGCAGCAGGCCATCAACCTCTCAGCGGGCGAGAAGCAGCGCCAGATCAACGAAGCCGAGGGCCG
>JBKICO010000358.1:0-4195 GCA_046567065.1 Acidobacteriota bacterium | reverse complement strand
AGCTTGGGCTGGGCCGTGTCCGGCCCGATGTCCAGGGTGTCCGGGCCGCTCATGGGTTGATCAGCACGACCACGCGCCGGTTGCGGGCCTGGTTCTCGGGGATGGGCTGGCCCTGCGGGGTGTCGTTGGGGGCCACGGGGCGGGTGTCGGCGTAGCCGGTCACGTGGATGCGCTCCTTGGCAACGCCCCGGTCGATGAGGTGCCGGGCCACGCGGGAAGCCCGGGCCGCCGAGAGCTCCCAGTTGGAGGGGTACACGAAGGACTGGATGGGCAGGTTGTCCGTGTGGCCCTCCACGGTGACGGCGTAGGGCGTGCCGCGCAGCGAGGCGGCGATGGAGTCGAGATACGGGATGGAGGCGGCGGTCAGGTCCGCGCTGGCCTTGTCGAAGAGCACCGCGCCCTTGAGAGTGATGGCGAAGCCGCCCTCGCGCTGTTCGATCTGCACCCCGGCGGGGTCCTGGGCGAAGCGCAGGCCCAGCTCGTTGCGCACCTCGTCGATGGACTTGCCCGGCTTGGTCTGCCCGGTCTGCGCGGGCGGGTTCAGGCCCCCGGCGGGAATCTTGCTCTCATAAACCTGGGGGGGCAGGGCGGGGGGCACCACCGGGTAGAGCTGGCCGCCCAGGTTGATGTCCTGCTTGACGGCCACGCCCTGGGGCAGGGCCGAGCGCTTGGCTTTCTCCGCCTTCAGGGAGTCCTCCAGCGCGCTGGCCACCTTCTTGTAGCGGTCCTGGTCCAACTGGGAGACGGAGAGCATGAGCACGAAGAAGCAGAGCAGCAGGGTGAGCAGGTCCGCCAGGGAGATGAACCAGGTCCCTTCGTCCTCGTCCTTCTGGCGGCCGCGCAGTTTGCTGAGGTTGAGCATGGGCCTGGCCTAGGGGCGCTTGCCGATGGAGGCCCAGCGCCTGGGGGGCAGGTAGGCCTTGAGCTTGTCGTAGACGATGGCCGCGGGGGTCTTGTCCTTGATGAAGAGCACGCCGTCGCGGATCACGCACATGAGCAGCACGCGCTCCTCGATGCGTTTCTCCACCTTCACGGCGATGGGCAGAAAGATCAGGTTCGAGAGCAGGATGCCGTAGAGCGTTGTGGTCAGGGCCACGGCCATGTGCTGGCCCAGGGTGGAGAGGCCGCCGCTGCCCATGACCTGCATCAGCCCGATGAAGCCGATGAGCGTGCCGATGAGCCCGTAGGCCGGGGAGAGCTTGGCCATGGTGCGGTAGATCCCGGCGGAGGAGATCTCCTGCTGGTAGGTCTGCTCGATGCGCGTCTCCAGGATTTCCTTGATCTCCTCGCGGGAGTAGCCGTCCACGAGCATCTGGATGGCGTTCTGCAGGAACTCGTTCTCGATGCCGGGCAGGGCGCTCTCCAGGTGGACCTTGCCGCGCGCCGAGGCCTCGCGGGCGATGTGCACGATGGCCTCGATGTAGTTGCCGATGGGCAGCTCCTCGCGCTTGAGGGCCGTGAGGAAGATGTTGAACACCCGGGTGACTTCCTTGAGCGGGAAGCAGATAAAGGTGGAGGCCAGGGTGCCGCCCAGCACGATGGCCAGGCCCGGGAAGTTGATGAAGACGCGCGCGGAATCCGTGGCGAAGAACGTGGCCGTCCCCAGGATGATGATGCCCGCCGTGAAGCCGATGACTGTGGCTATGTTCACCCGTTAAGCCCCTTCATGGTCTTGATGAGCGCCAGGAGTTCGTCCTCGATGTCGGAGGCCTCGTCGGGGTCCACCGCGCCCAGGCGCCCGATCTCCTCGGTGACCACGGCCGCGATCTTCTTGGAGAGGTTGGCCATGATCTTCTGCCTGGCCTCCGGCCCCGCCAGGGAGGCCAGCACCGAGACCTTGTAGAACCCCAGTTTGGAGAGCGCCTCGCCCAGGGTGGCGTTGTCCACTGCCACGATGTCCTGCACGGTTGCCAGGTCTTCGGTTTTGAGGCGCGGGCGCTTGGCGCGCTGGAAGAAATCCCCGCCCACCTGCTCCGCGTAGTCCGTGATGGAGCGCTTGTGGAAGAAGAAGGATGTGGGGGGCATTTCTCCGTAGGAAATCTTTTTCAGGATTGTTTCCGGCTGAGCCTGCACCAGGGCCGCGAAGTCGTCAAGGTCGATGAACTCCAGCTCGCAGGAGGCGTCGTCCTGGTTGTCCTTGGCCAGGTTGCGGGTCACGTTGGCGAAGCGGTCCAGGTCGGGCACGGAGAGCAGGCGCTCCCGCACGAATTCGCCGGTCTTTTTCCTGGTGCCCAAGAGCGGATCCTGCCGGTAGTGGGAGCCCTTGACGTCGGTGATGTCCACCACGTGCAGCTTGGCCAGTTTCTCCAGGATGTCGTCGATCTCCACCTGGGAGATGAGCAGGATGTCCTTGATGGTGCGGGAGAGCTCCACCGTGGAGAGCTGCGCGGCCTCGCCTTTGCCGCCCGGCTTGCCCCCGGGCGCGGCAGCCTGTTTGGGCAGGGCCTTCCAGGCCAGCTGGATGATGTTGCAGACCGCCGAGAAGGTGTTGGAGCAGCTGCGCTCCGTGACGCGGGCGTTGAGCGCCCGGATGCGCTCCACGAGGTAGGTGGTGATGATCTGCACGGGGCGGGGGCACTTGAGCAGCAGGGTGTGCAGGAGGTTCTGGTCCAGCACGATGACTTCGGTGTACTCCAGCGCCTCGGCGGAGGCGGTGCGCTTCTCTTCGCTGATGACGCCCATCTCGCCGAAAATCTGGCCCGGGCGCATGATGCCCAGGGTGATGCGCTTGTTGCCCGAGAGGCGGTACACGCCCACCGCGCCCTGCTTGATGATGTAGGCTTCGTTGCTGGACTGGCCCTCCTTGTAGATGACCTGGCCCTTATGGAAGCTCTTGGCCTTGTCTCCCACTTCGGGCGTCTTTGTTTCGGGCTTCCGGTCCACTGCGCGCCTCCGGCGTTCTGATCGATATGCGTATGGTGTCGGTGTGTTGCCGGCGGCCCGCCATGCGGGGCCGCGAGCGCCGGGTGGGGCACTGCGCTCTGCGTTTCGGCACACATTGTAGACTAGCCGCAAACCGTCCGGAATTCAAGACAATGGGGCTCCGGCGAAAATATTTACTAAGGCGTGACATGCGGGTAGAACCACCGAAGGAGCGCGACATGCCGAAACCGACCTGCCACGACGTATCTGTTTTGCGGATCACCCCGCACGGCCCCGAAGGCCTGAGCCACGGGCTGTGGCTCATCGAACTGGAAAACCCCGGCTGGCAGGGTGTCCGGCCAGGGCAGTTCGCCATGCTCAGGCCCACGGCCTGGGGCTTCGAACCTCTCTGGGCCAGGCCGTTCTCGATCTGCCGGGCCACACCGGAGCGGCTGATTTTCCTCATCCAGGCGGTGGGGCGCGGCACCAGGCTGCTCACCGGGCTCAGGCAGGGCGATACCGTGACGGTCTGGGGGCCGCTGGGCCACGCCTTCAACACGGAGCCGGGCGTGCGCACCCTGATGCTGGCCGGAGGCGTGGGCATCGCCCCCTTCGTGGAGTACAGCGCCGCGCACCCCACGCCCTCGAACCTGACCCTGCTCTTCGGGCACCGGCCCCCGCTCTCCTGCTACCCCTATGAAGACATCGCCCGGCTTTCGGCAGCCTCGGCCTTCCGCGAGACCTCCCCGCAGGACATCCCCCTGTTCGTGGCCCGCATCGAGGAGGCCATGGCCGACCACGCCGGCGGCCTGGCCCTGGCCTGCGGCCCCACGCCCTTCCTGCGCACGGTGCGCAACGCCGCGCTCAAGCTGGGCGTGCGCTGCCAGCTCTCGCTGGAGAACCGCATGGCTTGCGGCATCGGGGCCTGCCTTGGCTGCGTGGCCACGGACTCCGAAGGCCACCACGTGCAGAGC
The DNA here is from genome assembly GCA_046567065.1 of Acidobacteriota bacterium. GTDB lineage: Bacteria > Desulfobacterota > Desulfovibrionia > Desulfovibrionales > Desulfovibrionaceae > Fundidesulfovibrio. The sequence continues at coordinate 359 of JBKICO010000358.1, read as the reverse complement.
TGCACGCGCGGGCCGGTTTTCTGGGCCAACGAAATTACCCTCTAGGAAGCGATCATGGACCAAAGCGTCAGCCTTGCCGGCCTGAACCTCAAGAACCCGGTGATGACCGCCTCGGGCACCTTCGGCTACGGGCTGGAGTTCACCCCCTACGGCGACCTCGCGGCCCTGGGCGGCATCGTGGTCAAGGGCCTCTCCCTCCAGCCGCGCGAAGGCAACCCCATGCCGCGCATCGCCGAGACGCCCTCCGGCATGCTCAACGCCATCGGGCTGCAGAACTGCGGGGTGGAGCGCTTCCTGCGCGACAAGCTGCCCAGGCTCCCCTGGAAGGAGACCCCCATCCTGGCCAACCTCTACGCCTG
>JBKICO010000357.1:0-5553 GCA_046567065.1 Acidobacteriota bacterium | reverse complement strand
GACCCTATGGATACGCTCAAAGCCATCGCGCGCTACAGGCCCACGGTGTTCCCGGGCACGCCCTCGGTCTACATGGCGCTTTTGCAGCAGAAGGCCCTGCCCGATTTCGACCTGACTTGCGTGCACTACTGCGTCTCAGGCTCCGCGCCGCTGCCCGTGGAGGTGCTGCGCCGCTTCAAGGAGGTCACCCGGGCCGAGATCGTGGAGGGCTTCGGCCTCACCGAGGCTTCGCCCTTCACCCACGTCACGCCGCTGCGAGGGCAGCGCAAGCCCGGCTCCATCGGCCTGCCCTTCCCGGACACCCAGGCCCGCATCGTGGACCTGGCCGACGGCGTGACCCCCATGCCCCCGGGCAGCCCGGGCGAACTGCTCATACGCGGCCCGCAGGTGATGCGCGGCTACTGGAACCGCCCCGAGGACACCGCCGAAACCCTGCGCGGCGGCTGGCTGCACACCGGCGACATTGCCGTGATGGACGAACAGGGCTATTTCTTCATCGTGGACCGCAAGAAGGACATGATCATCAGCGGCGGCTTCAACGTCTATCCCCGCGAAATCGAGGAGCTGCTGCACACCCACCCCGGCGTGCAGGAGGTGGCCGCCATCGGCGTGCCGCACCGCTCGCGCGGTGAGGTGGTCAAGGTCTACATCGTGCCCAAGCCCGGGCTGACCCTGACCCGCGAGGAGGTCATGGCCTTCTGCAAGGCGCACCTGGCCGCCTACAAGGCCCCTAAATTCGTGGAATTCCGCACCGAACTGCCCAAAACCTTCGTGGGCAAGGTGCTCAGGCGCACCCTGCGGGCCGAGAACCCGCAGCACGCCCCCGAAGCGCGGGCCTAGCGGTTTCTCCCGCCCTGTGGCATACCCGCCGGGCGGAGGAACACCATGGAATACTGCGCGGGCGAAGACCTGTACCACAACCCCGACGTGGGGCCCAAACTGCTGGAGATGCTCGACAGCTCCACCTGGGCCAAGGACCTCTCCGAGGACGACATCAAGGGGCTGTGCCGCTACTTCAAGCTGGAGCTCCACCCCAAGGACTCCATCATTTTCGAGGAGGGCGCCGCCGAGGATTCGATGGCCATCATCCTCACCGGCTCCATCGAGATCACCAAGCGTGACACCAGCCCGGACCACCGGCCCAAATGCCTGGTGCGCATCGGCCCCGGCAGGGCCTTCGGCGAACTGGCGCTCATCGAGGGGCCGCCGCGCTCGGCCACGGCCAGGGCCATCGAGGATGTGAGCATGCTCGTGCTCACCCGCGCCAGCTTCGACTGCCTCTGCGCCAAGGAACATACCCTGGCGCTCAAGTTCGTGCTCAACATCGCGCGCCTCATCAGCTTCCGCCTGCGCAACACAAGCGTTAAGCTGGTGGAATATCTCTAAAGGCTCAGCGCCCAATCACTTTTTGGAGAAACGCATGGCTTACAAGGACCTGCAGGAATTCATCCGCGTCATCGAAAAACACGGCGAGCTCAGGCGCGTCGGCGTGGAACTGGACCCCTACCTCGAAATCGCGGAAGTCACGGACCGGGTGAGCAAGTCCGCCGGGCCTGCCGTCCTGTTCGAGAACGTGAAGGGCAGCAAGTTCCCCGTGCTGACCAACGCCTTCGGCTCCTACAACCGGATGAACCTCTCCCTTGAGGTGGAGAGCCTGGACGCCCTGGCCGAGCACATCGAGACCTTCATGGAGGTCAAGAAGCCCGACGGCATCATCGAAAAGCTCAAGCTGCTGCCCAAGCTGGCGCGCATGGCCAACATCTTCCCCAAGGAGGTCACCAAGGCCCCCTGCCAGGAAGTCGTCCTCACCGGCGACGACGTGGACCTCTCCATCATGCCCGTGCTCACCACCTGGCCCGGCGACGCGGGGCCGTTCATCACCCTGCCCCTGGTGATCACCAAGAACCCCGAGACCGGCGTGCGCAACATGGGCATGTACCGCATGCAGGTGTTCGACAAGAACACCACCGGCATGCACTGGCACAAGCACAAGGGCGGGGCCTATCACTATCACCTGGCCGAAAAGCTGGGCAAACGGTTGGAAGTGGCCGTGGCCATCGGCGCGGACCCCGCCGTGACCTACGCCGCCACCGCGCCCATCCCCGACGAGATCGACGAAATCATCTTCGCCGGGTTCCTGCGCGAAGCCCCGGTGGAGATGGTGCAGTGCAAGACCGTTGACCTGCAGGTGCCCGCCAACGCCCAGTTCATCCTGGAAGGCTACGTGGAGCCGGGCGAACGCCGCCGCGAAGGCCCCTTCGGCGACCACACCGGCTACTACTCCCTGGCCGACAACTACCCCGTTTTCCACGTGACCGCCCTGACCCACCGCAAGGACGCCGTGTACCCCGCCACCCTGGTCGGCCCGCCGCCCATGGAGGACTGCTACATGGGCAAGGCCACGGAGCGGCTCTTCCTGCCGCTGATCAAGAAGTCCCTGCCCGAGGTCAAGGACATCAACCTCCCCCTGGAGGGCGTGTTCCACAACCTCTGCTTCGTCTCCATCGACAAGCGCTACCCAGGCCAGACCCGCAAGGTCATGTACGCGCTGTGGGGCATGGGCCAGATGATGTTCACCAAGGTCATCGTGGTGGTGGACGCCGAGGTCAACGTGCAGAACGTCTCCGAGGTGCTCTGGCGCCTGGGCAACAACGTGGACTGGCGGCGCGACATCGTGGTGCTGGAAGGCCCCACCGACGCCCTGGACCACGCCTGCCCCCTGCCCCACTACGGCGGCAAGATCGGCATCGACGCCACCAAGAAGACCGCCGAGGAAGGGCACTACCGCGAATGGCCCGACGCCTTGACCATGAGCAAGGACGTCAAGGCCAAGATCAGCGGCTTGTGGAGCAGCCTGGGCATCGACTAAGCCTGGCTCCGCTTCTCTCGCCTGAATGAACAAGCGCCCCATGGCTCGTTGCCGTGGGGCGTTTCTTTATGTGGCAGCGCAGGGAGAGGATACAGGGAGAGGGCCTTGTATGGTTGCCATGTTTCACACGCGGTGAACCGGGCCGGGTCCGGCCGTGCCCTCTCCGTGGCCGAGCTGGCCGCTGTATTTGAAGAACATCAGCCAGCTCGGCCACGGAGAGGGCACGGCTGGAGCCGAGATAAGCGAAAGGCCTCCGGCGGCCAAAGGGCCTTCGGCCCTCTGGACTCCCTTTCCGCTTCGCGCTCGCGACGGGCAAATTTCTGCAGCGCGACAAGCCGCCATGTCTTCAGGCGGTGTCTCAGGGCGCGAAGCCGAAGGATGTTCTTCAAATACGTCCGAGGCTTCGCGCCCTGAGGCAACGCCGGAAGACTACAACCACATCAGGAACGCCCCCCAGCACCCCGTATGGGTTTCCAAATACCATGTTGGCCCAGACCAAGTTATGAGGTTTTTGCCAGACCATCGTAACCTGGAGGACCAACATGGCAAGAGCCACGTTATCTCAGTCGAAGACACTTGTGGAGTTCCTTTCGCGGGCGCACGGCAAACCATTGACCATTGGAATGGACGTTCACAAAAACTCGTACGATGTGGCGATGATAAGTGCGGATGGCGCAAGTTGGGCGTGTACGGGGCCTGCTGCCGCATCCTGGATCATCGAGATGATCCGCGAGCATGAATTGGATGTGCGATTGGTGGCCTACGAGGCGGGGCCGACCGGTTTTTCGACGGCGAGGGCGTTTCGGGCTGCCGGGATCGAGTGCATAGTGGCTGCGCCCGCGCAGATTCCACGCCCTGCATCCATCGGTGCAAAAACCGACCGCCTGGACTGTTTGCGATTGGCCAGGCTGGCTGCGCAAGGGATGCTCCATCCAGTGAGCGTGCCTACTCTGGAAGAGGAGGCGGGTCGTGATCTTGTGCGCCGCCGCCACGATTTGGTGAAAAGCCTGCGCGTGGCGAAGTTGCGGATACGTTCCCGCCTTCTCTTTTGGGGGGTGGCTGAACCAGCCGGTCTGGAGAACTGGAGCCGCGCGGCATTGCAGGCAATGGAAAAACTGGAGCTTTCACTGGAAGCGCGGCGGACGCTGGACAGCCTGCTGCGGGAGTTGGCCTTCGTGCGGGAAGAGTTGCGAGCAGTGGAACGCAACATTTCGGAGCTTTGCGAGCAGCCAAAAGACAACGAGGTGATCCGGCATTTGCAGACTGTGCCCGGAGTAGGACCGGTGGTGTCGGCGACATTCCGGCAGGAGATATTTCGCCCGGAACGCTTCGAACGCTCCGAGGAACTCACGAAGTATCTGGGGCTGGCTCCCGTCCCGCGACAAAGTGGTGAATCGAAAGGCCGTGCGCGGCTGATGCCTACAGGACAAAAAGTACTGCGCAGCCTGCTTGTGGAGGCGGCTTGGCGCTGGAAAAGCGTCGATCCTTGGGCGCAAGAGTGTTATAAAAAGCTCCTGGGAAGATGCGGATTAGCCCAAAAAGCGATTTGTGCATTGGCGAGGCGACTGGCAATTGTGCTGTGGCGAATCAGCATCGAAAACAGAGCGTATTACCCTGGAGTCGTAGCAAGCTGAATTTAGAGCTGCAGGTGTGGAGTATAATCCGTAATATGGCTCGAGGCGCGGGAGTCCCTTTGTCTCATAAGAGACGATTTCCAAATTGCGCGAAGCCACCAAGTACCGAACGGTACTGTGTGCATGAGGCACGTATAGGAAAGTGGAAAATTCCCTCTGCACCTGATGAAGTGAAGATGAGGATCACCTTGATGAATAAAATAAGGCGATGAGAAAGGGCATGGCTCTTCACCATGCCCTCGAGTAGGCTTTTAAAAGCGAAAAGGCACGAACCTCGTTTGACACGGGGCCACATAGGAAAGGGAGGAACTCCCTTTGACCGCCGGAGGCGATTGGGGTGCTGTAGGTTCATCTCGGCTGGATTGCGAGGTAAGTAACGAGATTCCAGCCGGAGACACATCCGCCGGGACAGGACGGCCAAAACATGGAAACAGGAGCTCCCTTCCGGCAACCACGGCCTTCTTGGCTTGGGGCGGGTTTGCGGCTATGTGGGCGGCCATGACGCAGAGAGTTTACCTTGAGGCCCGGCGGGATTACGCCTCCCCCGGGCTGGACGAGGCCGTGGGCCGCCTGCTGGAGGGCGCGGGCTGCCGCCCGGCCCCCGGCTCGGAAGTGCTGGTGAAGCCCAACCTGGTGGCCCCCTCCAACACGGCCCTCTCCTGCACCACGCCCGCCGTGGTGCGCGCCGCGTGCCGCTACCTGGCGGACCACGGGGCAAGGGTTGCGGTGGGCGACTCCCCGGCCTTCGGAACCGCGCGCATCGTGGCCCGGGCCTCTGGCTTGGACCGGGCCCTCGCGGGCACCGGCGCGCGCATGGTGAACCTCGGGCAGACCCGCAAGCTGCCCATGAGCCAGGGTGGCTGCGTGGGCGTCTCGGCCCAGGCCCTGGACGCGGAGTTCATCGTCAACCTGCCCCGCTTCAAGGTGCACGACCAGATGTTCTGCACCCTGGCGGTGAAGAACTTCTTCGGCGCGGTCACCGGGTTCCGCAAGGCCTGGGCGCACCAGGTGCACGGCGAGAAGGGCAACCGCTTCGAGAGCATGATCCTG
>JBKICO010000356.1:0-2830 GCA_046567065.1 Acidobacteriota bacterium | reverse complement strand
GGCACGCGGTACTTGAGCTGCTTGGAGGCCCGCTTGGAGAAGTGGAAATCCTGCCCGAAGCGGAACATCTCCGTGACGGACTTCTCGTGGCAGAAGCGGGTGATGTCGTGCAGGGTGCGGCAATATTCCGGGGCGAACTCCGGGGCGCTGGGGTCCAGCAGGTTGAGCGGGGCGATCACGTCCAAAACGTCGCGCAGGATGGCGTGCATGGGGGAGTGGGCCGCGGCGTCCTGCTCCTGGGGCTTGGCCAGGGCCAGCAGCCCCTCCACCCGCCCGGCGTAGACGGCCAGGCCGTCGGCGTCCACGGTGACCTCGCCCTTGCCGGTGAGCGCGGCCACGGCCCCCTCCAGGCCCATGAGCGCGGGCACGCCGAACTCGCGGGCCACGTTGGCCAGGTGCCCGGCGGAGCTGCCGCGCTCGGTTATCACGGCGGAGGCCTTGCCCAGCAGCGTGGCCCAGCGCGGGGCCGCCTCGGCGGAGAGCAGCACGCCCCCGGCGGGGAAGGTGAGCATGTCCAGGTCGCGGCTTACGCGATGGATGGTCCCGGCGGCCACACCGGGGCTGCCGGTGACGCCCCCCGCGATGAGCGGCTTGCCGAACTGGCCTTCGGGCCGCACGACCCCGGAGGCCTCCATCTGGCGCAGCGGCCTGCACTGCAGCAGGAAGATTTCGCGGGCCTCGTCCATGGCCCATTCGATGTCCAGGGGTTCGCCGTAGGTCTCGTCCAGGCGGATGGCGATGCTGGCCAGGCGCAGGGCCTCCTCGTCGGTGAGGCTGGGCTCCTCGGCCAGGGCGCCGCCTTCCTCCTGGCGGCATACGCCGGCGAGGGGGTCGCAGAAGAAGATGCGGTCCTTGTGGGAGATCTGGCTGGTGACCAGCCTGGGCGGATTGCCGCGCCTGGCCACGAACAGGTCGGAAGAGACGGCCCCGTCCACCACGGTCTTGGCCAGGCCCCAGGCCGAGTGGATGAAGACCTCGTCGTCGCGGATGGCCAGGGGGTTGCGCGAGTAGGCCACGCCACCGCTGCGTGCGTGGACCATGGCCATGCAGCCCACGCACATGGCCACGTCCTGGTCGGGGATGCCCTTGGCCAGGCGGTAGGTCACGGCCTGGGGGCTGTACTTGCTGGCCACGATCTCCTTGTAGGTGATGAGCAGGTCGTCGGGCGCCACGTTGAGCACGCTGCGGAACTGCCCCGCGAAGGACTGGCCCAGGGCGTCCTCGCCCAAAGCGCTGGAACGCAGGGACACGCGCACCCCCGGGTGGGTCTTCTCCTCCAGTTCGCCATAGCCCGTCAGGATGGCCTCGGCCACGTCCGCTGGCAGCTCGGCGCTGACGATCATCTGCTGTATCTGGGAGCAAAGCGGCAAAAGCGTGCTGTGGTCGTCCGCGCCCACGGCCTGGATCAGGCGGTTGATCTCGTCCTGGAGGCCGGTGTCCTCCATGAAGCGGGTGTAGGCCAGGGAGGTGATGGCGAACCCGGCGGGCACGGGCAGCTCGAGGCGGGTCATGATGTCGCCCAGGTTGGCCATCTTGGAGCCCACCTGGTCGGACATTTCGCGCCCCACCTTCTCCAGCGGCAACAGCAGCTCTGTGGCCACGGTCTGGGGCTGGCGGGCCAGGATGGCGGCTATCTGGGCCTGGATGTCCTTCAGGCGCTCGAACAGGGCGTCGTACTTGCCCGGGGCGATCTCGGAGAGGTGCTTGACGATGCGGAACACGTTCACCGAGGCCGCCGTGGCCTGGGAGCGCACGAAGGCCATGCCGAACACGAACTGGCCGCGCAGGGCCTGCTCCATCTCGGACATGATGGCCAGGGTCTTCTTGTTGGCCGTGAGCAGCAGGCGGAAATTATGATAGCGCTTTCTGAACTCGGCCAGAATCTCCTCGTCCCCGAGCCGCTGCTGCGACTCCTGGCCGAAGATGTCGGAGAAGAGGGCCTTCAGGCGGGTGAACACGTGCGGCTCAGCCGGTGAGGCACTTTTTCTTGTTGGCGTCCTGGATCTTGTAGAGCAGTTCGTCCAGCTCCACAGGCTTCATCAGGTAGTCGAAGGCCCCCAGCTCCATGCCGCGCATGGCCACCTCCACGTTGGCGTGGGCCGTGAGCATGAGCACCTCCAGGTCCGGCTTGAGGGCCTTGATCTTTTGCAGGGCCTCGATGCCGTCCATGCCGGGCATCTTCACGTCCAGCACCACCACGTCGAGCTCGTTGCCCGCTATGATGTCCAGGGCCTGCTGCCCGGAGTTGGCCAGATGCACGGTCAGGCCGCGCCGGGCCAGGCGCTTGCCCATGGTCTCGATGAATTCGGCCTCGTCGTCCACTAGCAGCAGGCGGCATGTACTCACGGTGTGGTCCTCCAAAGGCGTTGAAGTCTGAACAATGACGGTTCCAGGCGGGAATTGCAAGCCGTTCGCGGCGGCTGGCCTTTTGCCTCACGAGGGGGTAGTCAATCAGCCCCATGAGCCTTGAGATCATCATCGAAAACGTGCGCGTCAGCCGGGGCGAAAACCTCCTGCTGGACGGCGCGGGCCTGCACCTGCCCCCAGGCGGGCGCGTGGCCCTGGTGGGCGGCAACGGCGCGGGCAAGTCCACCCTGTTGCGCGTGGCGCGCGGGGAGGTCTGGCCGGACCAGCTCCCGGGCGGGGGCTACGCCGGGCAACGCCTTTATGTGGTGGACGGCGTGGCCACCACCAGCCCCATCGAGGCGCGGCCGCGCATCGGCACCGCCGGGGCCGACCTTCGCGACCTGTACCGCAGGCGCGGCTGGAACGTGTCCGGCTGGCTGATCGTGGTCTCCGGGCTGACTGACTCCCCCCTGGCCTCCGGGGC
>JBKICO010000355.1:0-9372 GCA_046567065.1 Acidobacteriota bacterium | reverse complement strand
GCCAGCCCCGCTGTCCGGCTCTCCGGGCAACGGCGGGACAGGGCATCATGTTTGCCCCACCGAACGATATCCAAGGACGCCGTCATGCCCGAATCGAACCGGTTTGTCGTGCTGGCCGTTACGCTGCTGTGCATCGCTTCCCTCCAGGCCGGACCGGCCGGGGCGGCGGGCAGGTTCAACCAGTTCGTGGGCTTGGGCGACAGCACCCTCGATTCCGGTTATTTCCGCTATACGGCCTCGGGCAACGCCGTGGTGGACGCGCAACTGGCCGCGGCCCTCAGGCTCGGAGCCAAGGGCGGCTTCGCCGGGCCCGGTGAGATGGCCAGCTCCATGCTGGCCGGACGGTTCGGGCAGAGCGCGGCCCCCATCGGCGGCGGGGGAACCAACTACGCCAACGGCAGCGCCTACACCGCGCTTTTGAGCGCCGCCCCCGGGGCCCCGGCCATTGCGGGCAATCTGCCGGGCAACGTGGCCACCACCCAACAGATCGCCAATTATCTCGCCTCGATGGGCGGCGCGGCCAACCCCCACGCCCTGTACGTGGTCAACACCGGCAACAACGACCTGATCTTCGTGCAGAACCAGGGCCCGGCCTGGATCGCCGCCAACCCCAATTTCCTGAACAACGTGGCCTCGGAATTGACGGCCAGCGTCGCCGCCCTGCAGGCCGCCGGGGCTCGCACCATCATCGTGCCCAACACCTTCTACACCTCGGCCCTGCTGGGCCTGGGCGGGGTGGTCCCCGAGGCCAACGCCGCCTCCTACGCCCGGGCCGTGGACTACGGGAATACCAAGTGGGCCAAGCTGAGCGCCGCTGGCGTACGCTACATCCCCGCCGACCTGACCAGCGTGTTCCGCTTCGTGTCCACTTATCCCGGCCTGTTCGGGTTCACCCCGGCCTCGGTGCTGGCGTCCAACGCCCCTTCCCCGGTGGCGGCGCTGGTGACCTCCTGGGCCGACATCTCGCCCGCCCAGATGCAGAACTACCTGTTCATCGACGGCAAGCACCTGACCTCGGCGGGGCAGCAGATCGAGTCGGATTATGAGCAGAGCCTGCTCACCGCCCCGAGCCTGGTCTCCCTGCTGGCGGAGGGGCCGATCCAGGGCGGCCTGGCGCGTGCGGCCACCATCCAGGGCCAGATCGACCCGGCGGGGCGGCAGCGCGGCCCCGGCGGCGTGAACGCCTGGCTGAGTGCGGGCGTGGGCTCGCTGTACCTGGGCAACGCCTCGGGCTTCCCTGATCTCCAGAGCACGCCGTTCACCGGCTGCGTGGGCGTGGACTGGCAGACCCCCTTCGGCCTGGTGCTGGGCACGGCCTTCTCCGCCGGGACCCAGACGCAGAACTTCTCCATGGGCGGCGGGAACTTCGAGCAGAACGAACAGGCCGTGAGCCTCTACGCCGCATACCAGGCCGGGCCGGTGTGGGGCAACGCCGTGGGCTCCTACGGCTTCCAGCAGGACAAAATCACCCGGCAGGTGCCCCTGGGCCTGTTCACCGACAACAACACCGGCAACACCACGGGCACGTCGCTGTCCCTGGCCCTGCGGGCGGGCGGGGACATGACCTGGGGGCCGCTCACCACCGGCCCTGTGGCCGGGCTGGTGCTGCAGCAGGTGCGCGTGAAGGGATTCTCGGAGTCGGGCCTAAGCGGCGTCACGGCCCTGTCCTACGGGGAGCAGGCGCGCGATTCGGCCGTGAGCCAGCTCGGCTGGCGCGCGGCGGTGGAGGCCGGAAGGTGGCGGCCCTTCGCGGAGGCCAAGTGGAACCACGAGCTGGCGGACACCAACCGCAAGGTCAAGGCGGCGCTGACCTCGGCGGCGGCCGCGCCCTATTCCATGGACGCCGCGCCCGTGGGCACGGACTGGGGCACGGCCTCGCTCGGCACGTCCTTCAAGGTCAGCGAGCAGGTGCTGCTGCGCGGCGTGGTCAACGCGCAGTTCTCCAATCCCGATGCGGCGGGCTTCGGCGGGGAGCTGAGCCTCTCCGTGAGCTTCTAGCGCGCCCGCGCAGCCGGAAGACGTAAGGCCCGGCTTCGGGGAGGCAGGCCAGGTCCAGCCCCAGATTCAGGCGCGGCCAGGCGGGAAATCAGCTTCAGCCCCAGGTTCAGGAATGGCTGGGGTGGAGCCCGTCCAGGCCGCTACTTCCCCGCGAAGGCCTGCCGGGCCATCTGGCCCAGGATCACGGCCCCAGCCTGGGCCACGTTGAGCGAGTCGAACTCCCCGGGCATGGAGATGAACAGGCTCTCCTCGCAGTGCTTGGCCACGCCCGGGCGCACGCCCTTCTCCTCGCCGCCCAGCACCAGCACCAGTGGGAAGCGCACCTGGGAGGTGAACACGTCGCGGCCTTCGGGTCCGGCCTCGGCCTTGTAGACCGTGAAGCCCTCCTGGGCGCATTCTTCCAGGTCGCGCGAGAGGTTCACGCACTGGTGCACGGGGATGCGCTCCAATGCGCCTGCCGAAGCCTTCGAGGCCGACCCGCCCAGGCGCGAGCCGTGGTGCTTGGGCACGATGAGCCCACCGCCGCCCAGGGCCAGCAGGGTGCGGGCCAGGGTGCCCACGTTGCCGGGGTCCTGCACTTGATCCAGGGCCAGCACCACGGGAAGCGGCGCGTGGCGCGCGGACTCCAACAGGGACTCCAGCGGCACGAAGGATTGCCCGAATATGAATGCGGCGACGCCCTGCCTGCAGTCCGGAACCGTGCGCTCCAGGCCTTCGGCGGGCAGGAAGCGGAAGCGTATTCCCGCATCGCGGCAGAGGTTGGTCAGTTCCTTGATGTCCTGGCCTTGCAGCCCCTGCCGGATGAGCACCTGCTCCACCATGGCCGGTTCGCGCTGAACGAGTTCCAGTACGGGTTTGCGGCCCATGACCACGTTTTCCATGTTGATTACCGCCGTATGTGCGTTGCATGGCCTAGCCGTTGCGTGAAAGCAGCGATGCGGCAAGGTCTTGCAAGTTGATTATTACAAGAAGTTAACAAAGGCCACCCGTTGCTTTTTTTGCGTCCCTGGGCTAGTCGGGCCATCAGCCAGAGAAGGCAGCCACAAGCCATCAATGCCGGCCAGCCCACTTTCGGACCTCACCCGCATGGCCGTCCGCAGCCGAGGATACACAATGCGATCATCCGTCAGAGCACTGCTCATATTATGCCTGGTGCTGCTCCCCGCCTGCGCCAAGAAATACCAGGCCGACAACCAGGACATGAAGCCCAACCTGGACCCCGAGCTCTCGCAGGACTTCCTGAAGATCAAGCGCCCCAGGCCCCTGACCGAGCAGGAGAAGAAGGCCCTGGCCTCCAAGACGGACATCCCCTTCAACCTGGACGTGCGCGAGACCGAAGACGTGCAGATGTTCCTGACCTACTTCACCCAGGAACGCCGCGAAACCATGCACCGCTGGCTGGAGCGCGCCGCCCCGCACCTGCCCTACATACGCGCCGTGCTCGCCACCTACAAGCTCCCGCCTGACATCATCGCCCTGCCCTTCATCGAGTCGGGCTACAACACCATGGCCTACTCCCCGGCGGGCGCGGGCGGCATGTGGCAGTTCATGCCCGCCACGGGCCGCCGCTTCAACCTCACCGTGGACTGGTGGGTGGACGAGCGCCGCAACCCCTACCTGGCCACCGTGGCAGCCGCCAAGTACCTCACCGAACTCAACAACATGTTCAACGACTGGAACCTGGCCCTGGCCGCCTACAACTGCGGCGAGGGCAAGATGAGCAGGGTGATCAGCCAGTCCGGCCAGAACGACTTCTTCGACATCGCCAAGAACCCGGCGCTGCTCAAGCAGGAGACCAGGCACTACGTGCCCAAGTTCCTGGCCGTGCTCAAGATCTTCAAGAACCTCGAAGCCCTGGGCTTCACCCCCGTGAAGTGGGACGCGGGGCAGGTGCTGGAGGAGGTGACCCTCCCCGGCGGCACCGACCTGGCCGCGCTCTCCGAGGCCTGCGGCATGAACTGGGAGGAGTTCCACAAGTTCAACCCCGGCTTCCGCAGGCAGGTGAGCCCGCCGGACCGCGAGAGCCCCGGCTACGTGCCCGTGGAGAAAAAGCAACTGGCGCTCAACTACCTGGCCAACCCGTCTTGCGTGGCCAACAGGGGCATCAGGTCCTATCCGGTCACCGCCGCCGACACCTGGTGGAACATCTCCAAGCGAACGGGGGTGCCCGTGGCGGCCCTGCGTCAGATGAACCCCTCCTGCGGCGACGCCCTGAGCCCGGACCAGACCGTGTACGTGCCCCTGGACGGCTCCGCGCAGGACTCCGCCCTGGCCGACCTGGACGAGAAGCCCGGCAAGGGGGCAGAGAGCCAGAAGGCCGTGGTGCACCGCTACCAGCGGGGCGATACCCTGGCGGGCATCGCCAAGAAGTACGGCGTGAACAAGACCGAGCTCATGCGGGCCAACGGGATCAAGAACGAGAAATACGTTGCGCTTAACACCAGCCTGACCATCCCCGGCAAATTCGTCGCCGCAAACCCCGCCTCCTGCCCCCCCCCCGCCGTGGCTTCGCAGCAGGCCGAGCAGCCGCGCAGCGTGGAGCTGAAGAAGGGCATGACCCTGCAGCAGGTGGCCAAGACCTACAAGGTGGATCTGAAGGCCCTCATGGCGGCCAACGGGCTCAAGTCCGAGAAGGACGCCAAGCCCGGCAGGAAGCTCATGCTGCCGGTGCCCCTGGCCGCCGCGTCGGCACCTGCTCCCTCTCAGGCCCAGGCCCCCGCTCAGGCGCAGGCCAAGGCCGCCCCGGTGGCCCACGCCGAGCAGAAGCCCGCTCCCGTGGCCAATGCGGAGCAGAAGGCGGCCCCGGCGCAGGGCAAGACGGCTGCGGCCCAGGCCCCGGCTCAGGCCTCCGTCCCGGCGCAGGCTCAGGCCCACGCGCAGGCCCCCGCCAAGCCGGAGCCCAAGGGCCAGGCGGCCTCGGCCCCCACCGGCAAGGATCAGGCCGCTCCCGCCAAGCCCGCCGAACACGCCGAGCAGAAGAAGCCCGCCGCAGGCGGCACGCAGCTCTACAGCGTGGGCAGCGGCGACACCGTCTGGAGCATCGCCCGCAAGTTCAAGGTGGACCCGCACGCCCTGCTGGCCTGGAACCACCTGGACAAGTCCGTGCAGCTCAAACCCGGGGACAGGCTGACCATCAAGACGCAGTAGCGCCGGGCCAGTCCGCGAAGGAATGCAAAAACCGCCGGAGGCACGCCCACGGCGGTTTTTTTCTTGGCTGTTACCGCTGTCTGCGGCCCATTGCGGCCCGGAACGGGGAGGGGTTCCAAGGGGCGCAGCCCCTTGGCCGCCGGAGGCACCCTCCAACCCGGCGATCCCCGCCTGGGTGCGCCTTCTCAGCGCTGGAATTCTGAAGCGCAGCTCCAGCGGGTTGCGCCCTGCTTCCTTACGGGCGGCGCAATGCACGCAGCGGCTGTGGCGCGCCACGCGCTCGTAGTCGAGGCCCGTGCTCGAGGACGGCGGCGCTAGCCGTCGGCCGGATTGGCGGGAGTATCCAGCAGCAACTGGTAGAAGGCTAGGTCGAGCCAGCGGCCGAACTTGAAGCCCACCTGGGGCAGCGTGCCCGCGTGCTTGAAGCCGAGCCTCTCGTGCAGGGCGATGCTCCCGGCGTTGGCCGCGTCGATGCCGCCGATCATCGCGTGCACGCCGCTGAGCCGCGCCGCCTCGATCAGCTCCCGCATCAGGGTGTGCCCCAGCCCCCGGCCGCGATGCTCCTTGTGCACGTACACGCAGTGCTCCACGCTGTACTTGTAGGCGGGCCAGGCCCGGAAAGTCCCGTAGCTGGCGAAGCCCAGCAGCGCTCCCGTCCCATCCTCCACGCCGATCACAGGGAAGCCCCCCGCCCGCTTGGCCTCGAACCAGGCGGCCATGCTCTCCGGCGGCCGGGGCGTGTAGTCGTAGAGCGCGGTCGAATGCAGGATCGCGTCGTTGAATATCTCCAGGATGGCCCCGGCGTGGCGCTCGAAGGTGCAGCGCACCATGACCTGTTTGCTCATGAGGGCCTCATTGCCGTGATTGCGGTGGGGCCGGGGCGAGGCCCGCGCCTTATGCCTGCGGCTCACCCGCCTCGGGCGGCAGCCCCATGCCGGGGTGCATGCGCTCCCCGCACCAGGTGGGCTCGTAGCCGCCCACCTCGGCCAGCTTGGCCTTGAAGCCTTCGCTCCCCATGACCTTGAGCAGGGCCTGCACGCGCGGCTCCTCCAGGCTGGCCAGGGGCATCACCAGGTCGTAGCGCTCGCGGGCCAGGGGCACGAAATCCAGCCCCAGGGCCTTGGCCGCCGCGTACACCCCCAGGCCGCAATCCGCCCCGCCGTTCTGCACGTTGGCGGCCACGCCCATGTGCGTGGTTTCCTCCTGGCTGTATCCCTGGACCTGGGAAGGCGCGATGCCCGCCAGCTTCAGGTGGTAGTCCAGCAGGATGCGCGTGCCCGCGCCGCGCTGGCGGTTCACGAAGCGCACGTCCTGGCGGGCCAGGTCGGCCACGCCCTGGATGTTCTTGGGGTTGCCGCTCGCCACGATGAGGCCCTGGTGGCGCACGGCCAGGTTGATGACCGCCACCTCGACGCCCGGCAGGTGCTTTGCGATGAAGGAGAAGTTGAAATCGCCCGTCTCGGCGTCAAGCAGGTGCGAGCCAGCCAGCAGCGCCGTGCCCTGGGCCAGGGCCGCCAGGCCGCCCAGGCTGCCCACGTGGCTGGAGGCCAGGCGCATGGGCGGGTCGTTTTGCATGAGTTCGTCGGCCAGCAGGTCGAGGGTCATGTCGTGGCTGCCCACAACCACCAGGGTGCGCTCAAGCTCGTCCGGGGTGACCAGCAGCTCGGCCGGGACCTCCTCGCCCTTGGCCAGCCCCTCCTTGTCGGGCGGGATCTGGGCCACGGCCTGGGCGCGCGTCAGAGTGGTGATGAGCCCGGCCCCGCGCGAGAGCGGCAGCGCGGAGTAGCCGTCGCCCACGCGGCCCACGGCCAGGCGCAGGAATTCGGTGAGGCCCGGGCGGGAGGGGGCGTCCTTGGCCAGGCGCACGGTCACGCTCTGGCGGCGCTGGGGCTCGCGGCGGGTGAGCCAGACCACCAGCGGCCCGACCAGCTCCTCGAAGCAGACCACGGAGGAGACGGGATACCCGGGCGCGCCCACGATGAGCTTGCCGCGCGCCACCCCCAGCAGCGAGGGCTTGCCCGGCATGGCCTGGATGCCGTGCACGATGACCTCGCCGAAGCGTTCGATCACGGCGCGGGTGAAATCCTTGCTGCCCGCGGAGGAGCCAGCCACCAGGGTGACGATGTGGGCCGGGGTGTCCAGGGCGTCGTCCACCGCGCGGGAGAGGGCCTCCAGGCTGTCGGGCACGGGCGGGCGGCGGCGGGCGTCCACGCCCCAGCCCTGGGCCAGGGCGCAGAGCATCACGGAGTTGGATTCCACCACCTGGCCGGGGCCGGGCTCCGGCCGGGAGGTGTAGTCCAGCACCTCGTCCCCGGTGGGGATCACGGCCATGCGCACCTGCTCGTAGACGTCCACCTCCCACACCCCGCAGGAGAGCAGCGCCCCGATGTCGTAGGCGCTGAGCACCCTGCGCCTGGGCAGGATCAGCTCGGTGGCCACGATGTCCTCACCGATGCGGCGCACGTGGGTCCCGGGGGCCACAGGGGCCTCCAGCTGGGCCTTGCCGTCCTCGGTGAAGACCACGTGCTCGATCATGGCCACGGCGTCCATGCCCTGGGGCAGCGGGTGCCCCGTGTTGACCATGCCGAAGCCCTCGCCGGGCTCCAGGGTCACGGGGTCGCCTTCCCGGGCGGAAAAGGTGGTCTCGGCGCGCACGGCGATGCCGTCCATGGCCGCGCAGTGGTACGTGGGGGAGCTCAGCCGGGCCAGCACGGGCCGGGCCGTGACGCGGCCCAGGGCCTGATCAGTGGGCACGGACTCAACGCCCACCAGGGTGTTGCGGTCCAGCGCGGCGCGCGTGCGGGCCAGGGCCTCGGCGATGGGCACGGTGCGCAGGTATATGTTTCGCTTGGCGTTCATAGCAGCACCACCTGGTGGGTTGTCCCGGCCTCCAGGCCCTCCAGGTCCGCCGGAATGCGGACCAGCCCCTGGGCCTGGACCAGGGTTTTGACCAGCCCGGACTTGCCGAGCAGCGGATGGGCCTTGAGCCCGCCGTCTCCGGCTTGCTCCAGGCGCACGCGAACGTAATCCTCCCGGCCCTGGCGCGAGGCCACGTTGCGGGCCAGAACGGCGCGCACCGAGGGCCTGGGCCGGGTGAAGGCCGCAGCATCCCCGGTCAGATGGGCCAGGAAGGGGCAGCCGAAAACGAACATGACCACCTGGGCCGAGGCCACCTGCCCGGGCAGGCCCCACACGGCCTTGCCCCGCGAGCGCGCCAGGATGGTGGGCTTGCCGGGGCTCACGGCCAGGCCGTGCACCAGCACCTCGGTATCGGGCAGCATGGAGAGGGCCTCCACGGTCAGGTCGCGCACGCCAACCGAGCTGCCGCCGGAGAGGAACACGGCGTCGGCCTTGTCCACGGCCTCGGCCAGGGCGGCGGCGATGGCCTCCAGGCTGTCGGGCACGATGCCCATGTGCAGGGGCTCTGCTCCGGTCTGCATGGCCATGGCGGCCAGGG
Organism: Acidobacteriota bacterium; assembly: GCA_046567065.1. Classification (GTDB taxonomy): domain Bacteria; phylum Desulfobacterota; class Desulfovibrionia; order Desulfovibrionales; family Desulfovibrionaceae; genus Fundidesulfovibrio. The sequence goes on along the minus strand of JBKICO010000355.1, from coordinate 770 downwards.
CCGGGGCGTTGGCGTCGCGGATCTGCCCGGGGCGGGGAGTGCCGGAGGGCGGGATGAGCTCGTCCCCGGTGGAAAGGATGGCCGCCACGGGCCTGCGCCCCACCGGAACCTCCATGATGCCCAGCGCCGCCAGGAAAGCGATCTCGGAGGGGCGCAGCAGGATTCCGGGCTCCAGCGCGGTCTGCCCGGCGCGGGCGTCCTCCCCGGCGAGCATCATGTTCTCGCCCGGGGCCGAGGGCTTCCTGATCTCGATGGTGCCGCCGCCCAGGTCCGCCGTGTGCTCCACCATGACCACCGCGTCCGCCCCCGGGGGCAGGCTCGACCCGGTGACCACGCGCACGCAGGTGCCGGGCTGCAGCTCCTCGGCGGAGACGGCGGTGATGTCCAGCTCGCCCGCCAGGTCCAGGTAGGAGGGGTTGGTCTCGGTGGTGCCGTAGCAGTCGGCGGCGCGCACGGCGTACCCGTCCATGCTGGAGCGGGGCAGGGCGGGGAGGTCCTCCCGGGAGGTCACTGGCGCTGCAAGATAGCGGCCCAGGCAGCCCTCCAGGGGGACGGTTTCGGATTCGAGGCGGGAATACGTGGCCAGCACGCCCCGGAACTGGTCCGGGGAGATGAGTTCCAGAAAGCCTTTTTCCATCGAGTCTATCCGCCGATGGCCGTCATGGCCTTGGAGCAGACCGCCCGCTTGTGGCGTTCGTCCAGAAGTTTGTAGCCCATGGGCTTGCGGGCCAGGGCGCGCCGCAGCACCTCCAGCAGCTTTGCGTCGCTGG
>JBKICO010000354.1:0-4081 GCA_046567065.1 Acidobacteriota bacterium | reverse complement strand
GCGAAACCGATGCGTAGGCCCGCCCGCCGGGCGCGGCGCATGATGTCCACGTCCTCCAGGATGGGCATGTCCGCGAAGCCGCCCAGGGCGTCGAAGGCGGCGCGGGTGAAGAATTGGGCCTGGTCGCCGTAGGGGGCCAGGGTCAGCCTGGAGCGCAGGCTGGCCATGCGGGCGATGAGCCGCAAAGACCACTTGGGCGAGCGGATGCCCAGGTCGAAGGCCCCGGCCTGGCAGCGGCCTGCGTCGAGCACCGCGTCCATGGCCTCGAAAGCCCCGGCGGGCAGGGCGCAGTCCGCGTGCAGGAAGACAAGCACCTCTCCCCCGGCGTGGCGCGCGGCGGCGTTCATCTGCCTGGCCCGCCCGCGTGGCGCTGGCACGGCCAGCACGCCGGGGCGTTCCAAGGCGGAGAGACTGGTGCGCTGGGGGTGGCCGTCCGCCACGAGAATCTCCACGCGCCGCCCGTAGCCCACGGTGCGGATGTGGTCCACCAGGGCGTTGATGCGCGCTTCCTCCCCCAGCACGGGCACGATGACCGAGTACGCATGAGACATGGCATCCCGTGCATAACAGGCCTGGAGCCTTCCCGCAAACGCTGGCTTGGTTGCCACTTGACGTATTTGCGAAAGCGGTCCAACTCACTGGCGAGGAGTCTCATATGCTGATCAGAACGTTCGAGCACGAGCCCTTCGAGGGCCCGGCCAACATAGAGGCCTGGGCCGCCAAGCGCGGCCACACCATGGTGCGCACCTTCCTGCATGAGGGGGACGCCCTGCCGCAGACGCCCGACTACGACATGCTGGTGGTGATGGGCGGCGGGATGAGCGTGCACGACGAGTTGCAGTTCCCCTGGCTGCGCCAGGAGAAGGAGTGCCTGAAGCAGGCCATTGCCAGGGGCCGCAGCGTGCTGGGCGTGTGCCTGGGCGCGCAGATGCTCTCCGAGGCGCTGGGGGGGAGCGTGAGCCAGGGCCTGCACCGGGAGATCGGCTGGCACCCCGTGAGGTTGACGCCCTGGGCGGCGGGGAGCCCCGCCTTTGCCGGGCTGCCCAAGGAGTTCATGGGCTTTCACTGGCACGGGGAGACATTCTCCATCCCGCGCGGGGCCAACCTCCTGGCCGGGAGCGAGGCCTGCGCCCATCAGGCCTTCGCCGTGGGGGCCAAGCTGGTGGGGGTGCAGTTCCACTTCGAGACCACGAACGAGAGCCTGGAGCAGTTTCTGGCAGGGGCGGAGGACGACCTCGGCCAGGGCGGCTACGTGCAGACCGCTGAACAGATGCGGGAAGGCGCGGCGCTGCATATGGCCGCGCTGGAGGCGATGCTGTTCAAACTGCTGGACAACATGGCCCGGGAGATTTGATTTGGGTTGTAGTCTCGGCTGGTCCCCTCTGCGGGGCGGCGCAGGACGATATATTTGAAGAATATCGGCCAGCGCCGCCCCGCAGAGGAGACCCGGCGAGACAGCCCGTCCCAGTGCGGAAGAGTGACGGTGAAGAACCGTTTCGCTCCGTGAACGCGAAGCCGAAAGGGATTCCAAAGGGAGGAACTCCCTTTGGCCGCCGGAGGCTCTCATCAACCATATAACGTCCAACAGGAGTCGTCAGTGCGCAAGGCGGAACGCGAGATCAAGGATTTCAAGCTGGTGGAGGCGCTCCTGCAGCGCGCCGAGTACGTCCATTTGGCCCTGTGGGACGGCGCCAGCCCCTACGTGATCCCCGTGAGCTTCGGCTACAAGGACCGCGTGCTCTACTTCCACAGCGCCCTCAAGGGCCGCAAGGCCGAGTGCCTGCGCGCCTGCGACCGGGTGAGCTTCGACGCGGTGCTGGAATACGAGTTGAGCCGCCAGTTGAAGTCCTGCGGGTACACGGCGCACTTCAAGTCCGTGGTGGGCGTGGGCCGGGCCAGCTTCATCGAGGACAAGGACGCCAAGCGCGCCGCCATGGACATCATCATGGCCCACTACGACGGGCCCACGGGGCACTACCCCGACGAGGTGCTGGACGTGACCGCCGTGGTCCGGGTGGACATCGAGGAGCTGACCGGCAAGGCCAACCCGCCCTGGCAGGGCGACGAGGTGCTGGAAGTGGTGGAGACTGAGGGCGGCGAGACCGAGAATCTGTCCTCGGCCGACTAGCAGCCTGTTGAAAAATCCTCACTGACTGCGTTGCTGCAAAAAAGTCAAACCCTCAAGTATGCCAAATACCCTTCGGCATTGACTTTTTAGCGCGCCTTGCCAGCGAGTTTTTTGAACAGGCTGTAAGAATCGGAATTTTTAAGGGCTGGCAGCTCTACTGAATAGGGGCATCAGCGCCCCGCGACGTCTGTCGCGGGGCGCTGTTTTTTTAGATCGCGTCCAACTCGGCCACGCACTCTACGTGCGGGGTGTGGGGGAAGAGGTCCACGGGGGTGACGCGGCGCAGGGCGTACTTTTCGGCCAGGCGGGCCAGGTCGCGGGCCAGGGTGGAGGGGTTGCAGGAGACGTAGACCATGCGCTTGGCGGGCGAAGCCAGGAGCGTGTCCACGGTCTCGGGGTGCAGGCCGGAGCGGGGCGGGTCCAGCACGATGACGTCCGGCGCGGCCTGCTCGCGGGCCAGTGAGTCCTTGAGGTCGCCGGGCACGAAGGCGCAGTTGAGCAGGTTGTTTGCCGAGGCGTTCTCTCGGGCGTCCTCCACGGCGTCGTCGTTGACCTCGAACCCGGTGACGGCTTTGGCCTTGCGGGCCATGAACAGGGAGAGGCCCCCCGCGCCGCTGTAGAGATCCCAGACGGTCTCCTGCCCGGTGAGGCGCGCGGCTTCCACGGCCTTGGCGTAGAGCAGGGCGGCGGCGCCGGTGTTGGTCTGGAAGAAGGCCTCCGCGCTCACGCCGAAGCGCAGCCCGTCCAGCTCCTCCTCAAGGAAGCCGTCGCCCAGGGTCCAGGCGCGGCTCTCGGGGATGGCGTAGTCGCCCCGGTCGCGGCGGATGCCCAGCACCACGCCGGTGAGCTCGCCGGGGAAGCGGTCCATGAGCTCCTTGCCCAGGGCCTGCAGCTTGGCCACGGGTGAGCGCGGCCCCACGATGAGCATGGCCAGCCACTTGCCGGAGCTTTCGGAGCGGCGCAGCACCAGATGCCGCCAGACGCCCGTGCCGGTCTTGAAATAGAAGGGCGGCAGGGTGGTGCGGGCGGCCAGCTCGCGCACGGCGGCCAGGATGCGCATGGCGGTTTCGGGCATGAGGAAGCACTGGGTGACATCCTCCACGCGGCCCGGCTCGAAGCGGCGGCGCAGGCCGATGCGCGGGCCGGGGGCGAAGGAGAACTCCATCTTGTTGCGGTAGCGGCGCTCCAAGGGCGAGGCGATGACGGGATCGACCTCGATTTCGATGCGGCCCAGGCGGCGCAGCTGCTCCTGGACGATCTCGCGCTTCCAGGCCAGCTGGGCCTCGTAGGAGGCGTCCTGCCAGGTGCAGCCGCCGCAGACCCCGAAGTGCGGGCAGAAGGGCTCCACGGCGTGGGGCGAGGGTTCGATCACGCGGGTGGCCACGGCGTGCAGGCAGCTTTTTTCGGCCTTGAGCACCCGGGCTTCCACCAGGGAGCCGGGCAGGCCCCCTTCGACGAACACGATGCGTCCGTCCTGGCGGGCCAAACCGGCCCCGCCGAACGCCGGACGCTCGATACGGATTTCCATGGTTTCTGTCATGGGCTCAGCATGCACACGGATCAGGCGTCTGGCAAGAGCCGGGGGGCAATGTGGAGTCTTGCGGGCGGGAAGAGTTGGATGTATGGCGGCCCCGGGAGGAATCGCGATGAAACCGATCTTGGCCGCGCTGCTGCTGGCCTTCACGGCACTGCCCGCCCTGGCCCAGGAGTGGCAGGTGCGCGGCATCTGCGACATGCGCCGCAACCCGGGCCCCGGGCGCGGGGGAGAGTGCGTCCAACTGGCCACAGAGGTGCTCATGCTCCTGCCGGACAAGGCCGGGCCGGACAACTACGCCGTCATCGCGGACCTGACCGACAATTTCGAGAAGGCCTCGGTCACCTGGGATGCCCCCTGCCCGGACCCCAGGCACTGCCCGGAAGCGGCCTACACCATCCGCTACACCTCGATTTCCA
>JBKICO010000353.1:0-6261 GCA_046567065.1 Acidobacteriota bacterium | reverse complement strand
GGATCAGCTGACCCGGTCCACTATGTAGCGCGCCAGATCCTTCAGGAAATCGGCCTCCTCGCCGCTGAACAGGGCCAGGCTCTCCACGGCGTGCGCGGCGTGCCTGCGGGCCAGGTCCATGCTGCGCTCCACGCCGATCAGCGAGGGATAGGTGGTCTTGCCCTGCTGCTCGTCGGAGCCCACGGGCTTGCCCAGGGTGCTCTCGTCGCCCACCACGTCCAGCACGTCGTCCACGATCTGGAAGGCCGCGCCGACGGACTGGCCGTAGGCCCGGGCCCGCTCCACGCCGTGGGCGTCCGCCCCGGCAAGTTGGGCCCCGCAGACGCAGGCGGCGGTGATGAGCGCGCCGGTCTTGAGGGCCTGCATCTCGCGCAGCTCCTCCAGGCTTACCCCGGCCTTGGCGGTGTAGGCCATGTCCAGGGCCTGGCCGCCGACCATGCCCGCCGCGCCCGCGGCACGTGCCAGGGTGGCGGTGGCCTGCATGACCCGGTCGGCCGGGATGTCGCCGCAACTGGCGGTCATCAGGGTGAAGGCCTCGGTGAGCAGGGCGTCGCCCGCCAGGATGGCCATGGCCTCCCCGAACACCTTGTGGTTGGAGGGGCGGCCCCGGCGCAGGTCGTCGTCGTCCATGGCCGGGAGGTCGTCGTGGATGAGCGAATAGGTGTGGATGAACTCGAAGGAGGCCGCGAAAGGCAGCGCCGCGTGGGCGGGCGCGCCCATCATACGTGCGAAGCACAGGCACAGCACCGGGCGCAGGCGTTTGCCGCCCGCGAGCAGGCTGTATTCCATGGCCTCCAGCAATCCGGCGGGGATGCCCTTGCCCTTGAGCGAGGAGCGCAGGTAGCCCTCCACCTCGCGGGCGTAGTCCTTGAGTCTGTTCTTGACGGTAATCACATCAATTCTCCTCGCCGTCCCCGGCCGTGAATGGCACGATCCCCTCGGGGGTCACCTTGTTGACCGTCAGCCGGGCCTTGTCCAACTGCTTGCGGCAGGCGGCCGCCAGGGCCATGCCTTCCTTGTAGAGGTCCACGCCCTTTTCCAGGGCGGGCTCGCCGGATTCGAGCTGCTCCACAATCCGCTGCAGCCGCTCGATATTGTTCTCGAAACTGTTCTTGTCGACGCTCATGAGCCCCCCTTGGAGCCGCCGCCGGACGTGCCGCCCGCCTCGAAAAGGGAGGTGGGGTCCACGTTCTGGCCCAGAATCTTCAAGCCGAAATGCAGGTGCGGCCCCGTGGCCCGCCCCGTCGCGCCCACTTGGCCGAGCTCCTGCCCGCGCTCCACCCGCTGCCCTTCGGCCACGCCGATGGCGCTCAAGTGGAAATACATGGAGAACACCCCGTTCCCGTGATCCAGGAACACGGACTTCCCATTGTAGTAGAAGTCCCCCACAAGGGCCACCCTGCCCTGCCCGGCCGCCAGCACGGGCTCGCCCTTGAAGCCGTCCAGGTCCAGCCCGGAGTGGGGGCTGCGGGGCTGCCCGTTGAGGATGCGGCGCAGGCCGAAGGCGCTGGTGAGCTCCCCGGGCACGGGCCGCAGCAGGGGCAGGCTCCAGGAGCGCACGAGCGAGGCCGCGGCCACGGCCTGGGCCACCAGCTCCTGCTCGCTCTTGATGCGGGCCTGATCCTCCTTGGAGGGGGTGACCATCTTGGGCGGCAGGTTCAGGCGCTGCTCCGGGAACGAGCCGGGAGAGACACGCACCGCGCACGCCACCTGATCGCGCCCCCCATCGGACGTGACCGTCAGCGCGTGCCCACCCGGAGCCAGGCCCAACCCGGCCCCCAGCAGAACCTGCGCCCGGGACGCCCCGCCCTCGCGCGCGAGCGAAATCTCGGCCTTCTTGCCCAGCCACTCCACGGTGGCGGATTTGACCGCATCCTCGGCGCGGATATCCACCAAGAAGGGCTGGCCCTCGGCCACTTCGTCCGGAAGATTAACGGCAAGTGTTCCATTGCCTACCGTATGAGCCAATGAAATATCAAATGTAGTCAACAGCAGCAATAACAATAGGATTAAGGCACGCACCATTAGACAGCCAAAACCTGAATTAAAACTTGGCGCAAAAGTGGCTCTGCAAAACATATAATAAATTTTTCATCATTGTGCGAAAAGATGAATTCACCAATTCGCTGATGGGCAATCGAACACCTGACACGATACAGCACATAACAAACAAAAGGAACTAACTTTGAAATGTTTTGGCCTGCAAAGGCCGCAGCAAATCCGCGAGCAACACCAGATTCAAATTCTGCCAATGTCAAAGTAAATCCCTTTTTATTGTACTCATAAAGTAACTTAGAAGCGATATCCTTAAATGGCAAGACGTCGTCGAGGCACGAAATAATGACATTGTTGTTTGTAATTCTAGGGCCAACAATCGCTTTCAACCTATCAAGCTCACTAGAAGAATAAGTCGAGAGAAGTTGGCCGATGCCAAACAGATCGTCACCGAGAGCTTGAATTTGTTGAACTAATCTTTGGTCAAACGACAACTCAAGCAACTGATACAAACGAAGAAACCTGTCAAAGGCTGAAAATTGGAACGTGGACAGATTCGCCAGCATAGTATGATGCAAAGAAGGAAGCGAAAGTTGAATTGCTTGGATAGACCCAGGAACAGGACAGATCTCGCGCACAACGTTAATCCCACCGGAAACATCTAAAACGAAGCCACCCCAGATAGATGAAGATGCTGCATAACTAGCAAGGAATCCGGGGAGTTCGCCTTCATCAACGACGAAATATGAATGTTTAAAAATAAACGGACGATTGAAGTCTTCGAAAGATGTATCAGCCAAATACGCCGCGTATTGATAATCTGAAAGAGCTGAAGGTAAATATTCACACGCGCTGTCTAGCACGTACAGAAGACCAGCGAATGTTCCTCCGATGTTAACGTCAACAAAAGAACCCGGTGGAATTGAACCCGAGACTTGAGTCACCCGGAGTGGAACTTTTGCATTTACAGCAAAAAGACCAAATGCTGGATAATCGACAACGACAAGTTCACGCCCTGCGTCACTTGAAGCCAAGCATACGTCGGAGTAATTCATAGTTATTCAGATCCAGCCAGCCAGCATTTTGCAAATGCCAAGGCCCCTTCTTCACGAAAATATTCTTTGAAACCGTGAAATAAAATGCGCCTTGTCGCTAAGCCAACATTGACTTTTCTAACGTTAATACCATCTATCAATTCCATTAAGTCCGAAAGAGCCAGAGGGTCATCACCCTGGTTGCTACTGGTCAACAGTGTTCGCAACGAGTCAATTGCGTGTTCTATGCGAATTCTTCTCTCCTCATTTGAGCCAAAACTGGATATTGCCGCGAAGAAGGCATTCATCACGTTTTCGCTCCCAAACCAATTGGCCCCAGTTGGCAACTTGTCTCGTGCTTCTGTATAAACCCTGCAAACTTCAACATCTAAGCCTGAATAAAGCGATAAAAAGTGCTTATAATCAGCGTAGCTTTTTGCAATATGCTCTTCAGTAGAGTCCAAAATATTTTCATCGACCAGCCTCTGGGCGACAATATTGTCTCTTGACACTTCAGTTTGTGCCGTTACAAAGCATTGATATGCAGTCGCGATCCTATCAAGAGCAAATTTATTCGCACCTCGCCGTCTTGTTTGATCACGCTCGGAATAAATCTCAAGTCCTGGGATATCTTGTTCCAATTTACCTTTGATTGTTAAAAACAACAGTTCGACTTGGTGGCGCATTGACATCGGCTTCTGTCCTGCATTCAGCACTATAATCCTGTAAATTAGATGCTCAAGATTCGGCTCAATCCAAAATTCAAGAAGCAAAGACTGCTCACCGTTAAATTCTACTTCCCCCTCAACAAGTTCTTTTAGTATAAAAGTCCTTTGAAGCCCATCAAGTATGTTCACGGTATTGGGTCGCGACAACAATTGTGCCAGGGCACCTCTATCTTCGGCCCCCAATTGTATGACATCGCCAACAAATTCCGGCTTAACTGCCAGTATTATCGCTGGCAGCAATGTCCCCAGAGTAATGTCACGCCGCATCCTATCGTACGCTTTATGTTTTTCTCGTTTTCTTTGGATTTCGAATTCATCAAAATGCTCCCCAATCAGCCCAATGTATTCATTAATGGTTGTCTGCGCATAATACACACGAGTATTTGTCCTGTTGTCCATCGCATCGCCGATTATGTTCATTGTGCCCCTCACAAAATGCTATGATTAAGTTCGCATCATGCTATATTAACACGTAGTACAAATTGATTCATGTATTTCTGACACCCGTGACCTGCGCGGCCACGCTGCCGTCTCGAACGCGTATGTCCAAGGCGTCGCCGGGGCGCGCATCGGCCGTGCTGCGCAGGAAGCTGCCGTCCGCCCTGCGCACCAGGGAATACCCCCGCTCCAGGGGCAGCTCGGGGTCCAGCCCGCGCAGGCGCGCCTCAATGAGCGAGAGCCGCGAGTCCGCCCGTTCCAGGCACCTATGCTCCTCCAGGCTTGCCAGCCTGGGCGCGCCGAAGGCCGCGAGCCTGCGCCCGAGGCCATCGAGGGCTTCGCCCCTGCGCACGGTCAGGCCAGCGCCCGCGCGCAGCAGGCGAAGCGAAAGATCGTCCAGCTTCTCGCCCATGCGCTCCACCCGGCCGCGCGGGGAAAGCCAGTTCAGGGCCTTCTCCAGCGTGACGAGCCTGTCCCCGGCGGCCTGCAAGCGGCGGCCGAAGGCCCGCGTGAGCGCGGTTTCCAGCTCGTCCGCGCGCTGGGCCAGCACGGCCCGCTCCTGCCAGAGGACCTGTGCCGCGTGGCTGGGAGTGGCGGCGCGCACGTCCGCCACGAGGTCCGCGATGGTCACGTCCACCTCGTGCCCCACGCCGCAGAGCACGGGAACAGTGCTTCGGTACACTGCGTGAGCCACCTGCTCGGTATTGAAGGCCCAAAGGTCCTCCAGGGAGCCGCCGCCCCGGATGAGCACCGTCACCTGGGCCCAACCGTCGGCCCCGGCCGCGTCCAGGGCCGCCGCGATCTGGCCCGGCGCGGCATCGCCCTGCACCAGCACGGGGTGCAGGCGGATCTCGCAGCCGGTGCCCCGGGCCGAGCCCACACGCAGGAAGTCCTGGATGGCCGCGCCAGTCGCCGCCGTGACCACGGCCACGCGCACCGGGTTGGGCGGCAGGGGGCGTTTGCGCTCCTGCGCGAAATACCCGGCCTCCTGCAGCTTGCGCTTGAGGGCCTCGAACTCCAGGGCCAGCTTGCCCAGGCCCATGTCCTGCACGTACTCGGCCACAAGCTGGTAGGCCCCGCGCGGGGCGTACACGGTGAGCCGCCCGGCGCAGAGCACCTCCATGCCGTCCGCCAGCCACTGCGAACCGCCGTCGCCGTCGAGCACCTCGCCGGTGAGGGGGGCGTAGCGCTCGGCCTCGCCCAGGGCCACGCCGCGCTGGCTGCCCTTGAACCAGACCACGCTCAGCAGGGCTTCCTCGTCCTTGAGAGAGAAGTAGACGTGCCCCGAGGCGGGCCGGGCCAGGTTGGAGACCTGGCCCTTGACCCACACGAAGGGGAACTGCCCTTCAACCACGTCCTTGAGGGCGCGGGTTATCTCTGCGACGCGGAAGATATGCTGCATCGAGCTGTAATCGCCTTCCCTGACCGCCTCGTACCGAGGAGAACCGCTACATTATTCGGGATTCCAAAGGGACGCGTCCCTTTGGCCGCCGGAGGCTTCCAAATGCCAATTTCGCATGTTCAGCACATGCTCCATGAGCGATTCTAGCGTCCTGCCCAGCCCTCGGCCACCTTTTCACGCCAGGTCATGAACGCTTCCTGGAAGCCCTCCACGGGCAACTCGGCCTTCTCGCCGGTGCGCCGGTCCTTCACTTCCACCACGCCGCGCCCCAGGCCCTTGCCGCCGATGACAAGCTGCATGGGATAGCCGATGAGGTCCGCGTCCTTGAACTTGACGCCGGGGCGCTCGTCGCGGTCGTCCAGCACGGCCTCGATGCCCTGGGCGTTCAGCCAGGCGTAGATCTCCTCGGCCTTGGCCAGGGGCTCGCCCTTGGTGTCCAGGCAGAGCACGGCGGCCTCGAAGGGGGCCAGGGCGGGCGGGAAGGCGATGCCTCCGCCGTCGTGGTTCTGCTCGATGCAGGCGGCCACCACGCGGGAGACGCCGATGCCGTAGCAGCCCATGAAGATGATGCGATCCTTGCCCTGCTCGTCCAGGAAGGTGGCCTTCATGGCCTCGGAGTACTTGTAGCCCAGCTTGAAGACGTGGCCCACCTCGATTCCCTTGG
>JBKICO010000352.1:0-6271 GCA_046567065.1 Acidobacteriota bacterium | reverse complement strand
GGTGGGCTTGTCCTGCGTGCCGGTGATCTCGATGGTGAGCTCGTCGAAGCCCACGTCCACCACCTTGCAGCGGAACACGTCCACGATGCGCAGGATCTCCGCCCGTTTGCCGTCCTCGGCGGAGACCTTGAGCAGCATCATCTCCCGCTCGACGTTCTTCACCTCGGTCAGGTCCACCACCTTGATCACCGTGACCAGCTTGCGGAGCTGCTTGATGATCTGCTCGATTATCTGCTCGTCACCCACCGTGGTGATGGTCATGATGGAGACGCCGTCCTCGAGGGTGGGGGCCACGTTGAGGGTTTCGATGTTGAAGCCCCTGCCGCTGAACAGGCCGGACACGCGGGAGAGGACGCCGGGTTCGTTTTCCACCAGGATAGAGAGTATGTGGCGCACGGCGTCCTCCTTAGACCAGGATCATTTCGGTGATGGATTTGCCCGCGGGAACCATGGGGTACACGTTCTCCTCCGGGTCCACCAGCACGTCCACGATGCAGGGCCTGGGCGAGGCGAACGCCGCCTTGAGGGTGGCCTCCATATCCTCGGCCTTTTTCACGCGGAAGCCGTCCGCGCCGTAGGCCTCGGCCAGCTTCACGAAGTCCGGGGCCACGTCCAGGCAGGTGCTGCAGTAGTTCCTGTCGTAGAAGAGCTCCTGCCACTGGCGCACCATGCCCAGGTAGCCGTTGTTGAGGATCACGATCTTCACCGGCAGCTTGTAGGCCACGGCGGTGGCCAGCTCCTGGATGCACATCTGGATGGAGCCGTCGCCCGCCACGTCGATGACGAGCTTTTCCGGGTAGGCCGCCTGCGCTCCGATGGCCGCGGGGAAGCCGTAGCCCATGGTGCCGAGGCCGCCGGAGGTCAGCAGGGTGCGCGGCTTCGTGTAGTTGAAGAACTGCGCGGCCCACATCTGGTTCTGGCCCACCTCGGTGGCGATGATGCAGTCGCCGCCGGTGAGCTTGTGGATGGCCTCGACCACGGCCTGGGGCTTGATGGGCCCGTCCATGGCGGCGGGCTTGTAGGTCAGGGGGTGTTTCTTCTTCCAGGCGGTGATCTGCTCGAACCAGGCGTCCTTGGGGGCGCAAGGCGCGCCGGACTTGACCGCCTCGGCCAGCTCCTTGTTCAGGGCCTCCAGGAACAGCCTGCAGTCTGCCACCACGGGCACGTCCACGGTCACGTTCTTCTGGATTGAGGTGGGGTCGATGTCGATGTGCACGATGGTGGCCTTGGAGGCGAAGGCGCTCAGCTTGCCGGTGACGCGGTCGTCGAAGCGCGCGCCCACGGCCAGCAGCAGGTCGGCTGAGGAGATGGCGTGGTTGGCCGCGAAGGTGCCGTGCATGCCGAGCATGCCCAGCCAGCGCGGGTCGTCGCCCGGGAAGCAGCCCAGGCCCATCAGCGTCGCCGTGACGGGGATGTTGTGGGCCTGGGCCAGCTTCGTGAGTTCCTTGGAGGCGCTGGAGCTGATGACGCCGCCGCCCGCGTAGAGCACGGGGTTCTTGGCCTTGCAGATCAGCTCGGCGACCTTGCGCACCTGCTTGACGTTGGGTTCGTAATGCGGGTTGTAGCCGCGCATGCTCACCTTCTTGGGGTAGCTGAAGGCGGCGCGCTGCTGCTGTATGTCCTTTGGCAGGTCGATCAGCACGGGGCCGGGCCTGCCGGACTGGGCCAGGTAGAAGGCCTCCTTGATGGTTCTGGCCAGCTTGGTGACGTCCTTGACCAGATAGTTATGCTTGGTGCAGGGGCGCGTGATGCCCACGATGTCCACTTCCTGAAAAGCGTCGTTTCCGATCAGCGGCGTGGGAACCTGCCCGGTGATGATGACCACGGGTATGGAGTCCATGTAGGCCGTGGCTATACCGGTTACTGCGTTGGTTGCGCCGGGGCCCGACGTTACGAGGCATACCCCTACCTTGCCCGTGGCGCGGGCGTAGCCGTCCGCCATGTGGATGGCGCCCTGTTCATGGCGTACCAGCACATGTTTCAGGTTGGGATAGTTGGGGAACTGGTGGTAGATGTCTATCACCGCTCCGCCGGGAAAGCCGAAAAGAACGTCCACTCCCTCTCGTCCGAGAGACTCGAGGAGAATCTGAGCCCCGGTCAGTTCCATGAGTTAAATCGCCTCCGCCTTGCGGTAGGTGACGAGCATCGTTTCGAGGCGCGTCCTGCCCGCAAGCTTCTTTTTCTTGAGTTCCTTGATTTCCTGCTCTTCAGCCGGGTTGAGGTACGACTTGCTTTCGAGCTTCTCGATCATCTTCTCGAAGGCCACGTGATCAGCGTAGAGCGCTCTGAGTTCCGCGTCCGATTCGCTGTGCTTGGCGATAAGCTCCAAATCGTGACTGTCCATTGGCGCCGCCTCCTGTTGGATGTTGATAGCCTCAACCGGCCGCGCTTCCCGGCGCGGCCCAGTCCGGTTGTTGACCGGGCTTTATGCGCAGGGTCTTTCTGCGGCCGGTGTGTCCCGCCGCCAGCTCCAGAGCGCCTTTGGGCACCCCGAGATATTTGGCCATGAACGCCACCAGGGCGTCGTTGGCCTTGTTGTCCACCGCCGGAGCCCTCAGCCGGATCTTCAACCGGCCCTCGACCACGCCGGCGGCGGCGTCGTGCTTCGCTCCGGGCTGCACCCACACCAGGATGCGGTAGCCCCCGTCCTTGGCCTGCTCGGCGTATGCGGGCAACCCCGCCGGGTCACTCACCGCCGTCGGCGAAGGTGAATTCGCCGCCGGGCCGCCTTGCCTCGGAGGATGCCTCCGACGATTCGAGCAGCCTGAAATGCCCTTCCAGCAGCCTGCGCAGCTCCTGGGCCATGGCCTCCTTCTGGGCGCGCAGGTCGGCTATGTCCTCGTAGACCCTGGCCTTGAGCAGGTTGGCGTCCGCCACGAGGCGCGCCCCCTCGGCCCGGGCCTCCTCCAGGATGCGCTGGGCGTCCTGGCGGGCCTTGCCGGTGCTTTCGTCCACGATCCTGCGCCCGGCGGCCAAGGCCTCGCGCAGGGCCGCGGGGTTGACGTTGATGTCCGGCTCGGGCGGGCGGGAAGCGAGGCTGCGATCGCACTGCGACAGGCGCTCCGCAAGCCTGCGGTTCTCGTCCGCCATCTGCCCGAGGGCCTCGGCCACGTCGTGCAGGTAAAGATCAACCTCATCCGGGCGATAGCCGCGTATGCAGCGGTTGAACTTCTTGTTGAGCAGGTCGATCTTGGAGACCGTCACACGCATGCCCCGGTTAGCGCACCATGTATGCCAGTTGCAGCACCGACTCGACGATGAACACCTGGCCGATGAACTGCAGCGCCAGGATGACAACAAGGGGGGACAGGTCCATCCCTCCGACCATGACAAAGGGGAGCAGCCGCCGCACCCGGTAGAGCACTGGCTCCGTGGCGGAGTACAGGAACCGGATGACCGGGTGATAAGGGTCGGGCCTGACCCATGAGACGACAGCCGCAATGATGATGATCCACTTGTAGGCGCCGAAAACGAAGTCAAGAATCAGAGCGATGGTCTTGAGGAGCGGTCCCAAAAAAGGCATATGATTCCTCGTAGTTGCGGTCAGAAGACAATGATCCACATTGCGTTCAGCCTCTCACACACCCTGGTGCAAATCAAGGGCTTTTTCCGAAGCGGCGCCCTAGCCGAGGCAGGCCACGACCCACCTGCGCAGCGGTTCGTAGTCCTCTACGTGCAGGGCGGCCTTGAGCCCCGGGTTCCTGAAAGCCCAGAAGGACACTCCCGCGGCGCGGGCGGTCTGCTCGTCCACGCCGGTGTCGCCGATGTAGGCCACCTGCTGGCGCGTGACGCCCCAGTGGCGCAAGATGGCGTGCACGCCCTCCGGGTTGGGCTTGGGGTGCTTGACCTTGGCAGCCGTTATCACCGGGTCGAAGAACTCCGTCAGCTCGAAGGTCTCCAGGAGCATCTCCATGGAGTCGGTGCGGTTGGTGTTCACCGACAGCTTGAAGCCGAACTCCCTCAAGGTGGCGAGCAGCTCCACGAGCCCGGGCTGCAAGGTGGTGTAGGGCAGCATGTCCGTGAACTTGATCCGGCGCCGCACGGCCTCGGCCTCGGCCATCTTCTCAGGCGGGATGATGCGCTGCATGGAAGGGATGACGGCATGCGCGTGCACGTAGTCCTCCTCCTCGGGGGTCATGGGCAGCATGCCGATGGTTTCGCGGACGGTATTATAGTACATGCGGTTGGCGTCCTTGGATTCCACCAACACGCCGTCGCAATCGAATATGAAGCCGTGGATGCCCTTGAGCAGCTCGGGCGAAGGCTGGTTGCGGCCACCGGTCATGGTTCAGCTCCCCGCCGGGACCACGACAGTGAAGCTGCGCCCCTGCCAGGGCTTCTCCGGGTCCGCCCGGCGCGAGAGGCACAGCCTGCGCCCCTCGGCTTCGGCCTCCAGCCATGCCCCTTCGCCTTCAAGGCCGAAGCGGGCCAGGGTGGACTGGGAGGCGGGAGCGAAAGCCACGCCGAACTCTTCCCAGTCGGCCCGCAGGGCCGCGTCCGGGCTGAAGAGCCCGCAGCCCTCCGGCACAAAGGCCAGAACGGAGTCCAGGATCATCCTTGCGGGCACGGCGGGGCCGGAAGGCACCAGCGAGGGCTTGCCCTCCACCAGGCCGAGCCCGTCGTCGTCCAGGGCGTCGTCGCCGTCCATTCCCAGGGTCTGCTCGAAGGTCTTCCACTGTCCGTCCAGGCGCTCTTCCAGGCCCTTGAGCTCCCGGGCCACGTCCTCCAGGGCCCAGGCCAGGCACAGCTCGGTCTGCGCCTTGGAGAGGGCGCGCTCCTGGGCTTTGGCCGCCGCGTCCTCGCCCTGCACGGCCGCCTGGATCTGGTCGCGAATGGCGTGGGTGGTGTTCCTGTGGAAGTCCTCGTAGACGCCGGAGGCGAAGGCCGAGACGTCGGCCACGGTCTTGGATTCACGGGCAAGCTGGACGAACTGCCCGAGCATCGCCCGGGCCACTGGCCCCGGCATGGGCAGGTTGGCGGGCGTGAACCTGGCGGAGCCCCCCTCCCCTTCCGCCACGCCCGGGTCGAACAGGCGCACCCCGGCGGGCAGGCCTTCCGCTCCGGCGGCGGTCAGGGTGGGCACAAGGACGAGAAAAACCTCTGAAGCTGAAGTCGTGTGGTGTGTCACCAGCGGTCATCCCCGGTGTTTGAGTGAGAAGTTGCGGCATCTGCCCGCGCACTCCGGGAAGCGGAGCACGCACAGGCCATCCATGCCGTGCAGACAGTTCGGAAAGCCATCGTTACCACCGGGCTCATAGTCCTGACAACCCGTATCATGGCGGCAAAGTTCCAGAAAACGCCGCTCCCACATAGTGTGGGCCTGACTCTCGGCCAGCCCGAAGGCGTCGGCCTGGTCCAGGAAGGAGTCGTACATGGCGTGCAGCTTGAGCACCACGCTGCATTGGAGACGTTGGTCGTACCCGGGGTTGAGGTGCTCCTCGTAGAGGCAGCGCCCGGCCAGGAAGTGGGCGCAGGTGACGGCCGGCAGCCGAAGCACCTTGCTCACGCCGCCCCCCCGGTTTGTTGACCGGCCCCGGGCCACGGTGTAGTCCTGCGGGAATCCATCCAGGTGGGAGCACAGACATGAGCCTCTTGGGCTTGTTGGTAATCATCCTCGTCGTACTGTTGCTGTTCAACGGCAGCAAGCTGCCCGGCCTGGGCAAGGGCCTGGGCAAGGCCATCCGCGAATTCAAGCGCTCCAGCAAAGAGGACGGCCCCAAAGACGGCAATCACTGATCCTGCCCCCCAGTGAACATGGCCAGCCCCTTGGCAACGTAGTGGCCGCCGGAAACGACCGTCAAGGCGGCCGCAATCCATATCAGGGCGCCCAGCAGGGTTACGCCCGCACCGCCCCAGACCTCCATACCCACCAGGAATCCCATCAGAACCAGCGCCATCTGCGTGGCCGTGGTCAGCTTGCTGATCAGGCTGGGCTGGATGCTCTGGCGCATGTCCCTGCCCCAGAAAGTCAACAGCGCGATGCCGCCCAGGATGATGACGTCCCGGCTGACCACCAGCACGGCCAGCCAGAGGGGAATCCAGCCCGCGTGGGCCAGGCAGATGAAGGATGTGACCAGAAGGATCTTGTCCGCGAGGGGGTCCAGGATGGCGCCCAGGGCCGAGCGCTGGTCCAGCAGGCGGGCCAGGAGGCCGTCCAGGGCGTCGGAGAGCCCCGCCAGGAAGAACATGCTCAACGCGCCGATGTAATTGCCGTCCAGGAAGAGCACCACGAAAAAAGGCGTGAGCAGGATGCGCGCCATGGTGAGCGCAT
>JBKICO010000351.1:0-2931 GCA_046567065.1 Acidobacteriota bacterium | reverse complement strand
TCCCGGACGCCTTGTCCTCGACGCAGCACCACGGCCATGGCGCCGTCGGGCAGGGTGACCGTCTCGGAGGGTTTGACCGCCAGGGCGGCCTGGAAGAGCGGGCTCTTGGAGGCCTCGTTCTTGAGCAGTTGCGCGTCGTCGGGGTGGGCCACGGCGACGCCGTCGGGCTCGAAGACCACCACGTGGCCCGTGGAGCCTATGCGCGTGGCCGAGACGTCGCCGGTGATGGTGTGCAGGTCCACCCCGCCGGTCATCACGCCCAGCAGCTCGCCCTGGGGAGATTTGACGGCCTGGGCCACGATGATCACGGCCTTGTTGGACACGCGGCTCAAAAGCGCCTTGGAGATGGCGTGATCCTTGCCGTTTGCGACGATGGCCTTGAAGTAGTCGCGGTCGGCCACGTTGGCCTTGGGCAGGGGGCCTGGCAGGCTGGAGGCCACCAGGTCGCCCTTGAGGGAGTACATGTTGGCGTAGCCGATGCCGATGCTGGGCATGCTCTTCACGGTGGCCTGCATGCGGGCCTGGAAGGCGCCGTCCTTGTCCTCGCCGCGCGCGGCGGACTGGACCACGGCGATGGCCGTCCAGGTCTTGAGGGCCTCCGTCTTGAGGCGCATGGAGTCGGAGACGTCCTTGACGATGGTGCCCGCCAGGATGGGCATGTCCTCCCGGAGCATGGTCAGCGCTGAATCCCTGGTGGCGACGGAGCCCTGCCAGACAAGGCCCGCCATGCCGACGGTGACGACCAGAAGCACGGGGGCCAGAAACGCAGCCTTCAGCGATAGCCTCATAGCGCGGTACTCCCTCAAGCGTTATGCGTGCGGACGCCGCAAGGCGACACCCTGGGGTCAAAGACCACGCGGCCGGCTGGCATGCCTGGTGGCGAACCGTACCGGGGAGGCGGCGCGGCGATGATACGTAACGGCTTCACCCTATGGGATTCGCCCAATGCTTTCAACCATGTGAAGGAATTAACAGCGAAGGCATGAACCGGAGCGCATCACCTCCAGCTGGGGGCAGAAGATCAGCAGGAGGAAAGACTCCCGGACGGACGCGGAAGGAAAGGATCCGGGGAGGCGTGGCCTCCCCGGAGTGCTGATTTCTTTGGGGGCGAAAGCCTACAGCATGGCCCGCAACTGGCGGATGTGCAGGCGCTCCTCGTCCACGCAGCGCTGCACGGCGTCCTTTTCGGAGTCGGGCACCAGTTCCTTGAGCTCCACGAAGAAGAGCAGGGTGTCCTTCTCGAAGGAGAGGGCCACGCGCACCCCGGATTCGGCGTCCCCGGCCCCGGCCATGAGCGCCTCGGAGTGGGAGTCGAACAGCGTGTGCGAGCTGATGAGCGCGTCGATGTATTCGCCGTACTCCTCGGTGGTGCTCCAGGCGGGCAGCTCCACGGAGCCCAGGCGGGTGAGCAGGTTGCTGAAGATCAGCTCGTGCTTGTGCTCCTCCCCGGCCAGGTGGATGAACAGTGCCCGCAGATCCTCGTCCTTGGTCTGTTCGGCCATGTGCCGGTAGAAGGCCTCGCCCTTTTTCTCGATCTCGACCGCGGCCTTGGCCACGTCGGCCGCCTTGAAGAATGTCGCCATGTGCCTGTCCTTCCGCGTTGGCTAGAGTTCGTTGGGCAGTTCCTTGAGCTGGGCGTAGGTGAACACCGGGCCGTCCACGCAGACGTACTTCGTGCCTATGTTGCAGCGGCCGCAGATGCCCACGCCGCACTTCATGCGCTTTTCCAGCGTGGTGACGATCTGGTCGTCCTCGAAGCCGAGCTTCTTGAGCGCCTGCAGGGTGAACTTGATCATGATCGGGGGGCCGCAGGTGATGGCCACGGTCTTCTTGGGGCTGGGGTTCATCTCCAGCAGCACGTTGGGGATCAGGCCCACCTTGTGCTCCCAGCCCGGGGCCTCGCGGTCGATGGTCAGCACGGTCTTCATGTCCTTGCGGCCCACCCAGTCGGGCAGGTCGTACTGGAAGGCCATGTCCTCGGGGCTGCGCGCGCCGTAGAGCAGGGAGATGTCCTTGTAGTCCTTGCGGTTGTCCAGCATGAACAGCAGCAGGGTGCGCAGCGGGGCCATGCCGATGCCGCCGCCGATGAACACCACGTTCTTGCCCTTCATGGACTCGTACGGGAACCAGTTGCCAAGCGGCGCGCGCACCCCCACCTGATCGCCGGGGGAGAGCGTGTGCAGCATGGAGGTGACCTCGCCGGTCTGCATCACGGAGAACTGCAGGTACTCCATGCGGGTCGGGGGCGAGTTGATGACGAACGTGGATTCGCCCACGCCGAACACCGAGAGCTGGCCCACCTGGCCGGGCTCGTACTTGAACTTGGCCATGCGGTCCTTGTTGTTGAGGACCACGCGGAAGGTCTTGATGTTGGGGGTCTCCTGGATGACCTCCAGCACCGTGGCGATCTCGGGGAGATAGGGATTCATCATAGTGGTCATGGCGGCTCCCCTACGGCTTGCCCGCGGTGGCCGTGGGCAGTTCCATGGCCAGCCGGACGATTTCACGAATGTCCACGCTCACGGGGCAGAGCTTGATGCACCGGCCGCAGCCGCAGCAGGCGATGGGCCCCTTGTGGATGTCGGGGTAGTAGCTGAACTTGTGGCCCACGCGGTTCTTGAGGCGATGGGCCTTGGTGGGCCTGGGGTTGTGCCCGCTGGCCTCCAGCGTGAACTGGAAGGACATGCAGGTGTCCCAGGTGCGGATGCGCTCGCCCTTCATGCCGAAGCGCTCGTCCGTCACGGTGAAGCAGTAGCAGGTGGGGCACAGGTAGGTGCAGGCCCCGCAGCTGATGCATTTGGCCGAGACGTTGTCCCAGAAGCTCATGTCGTCGAACTTCTCGATGAGCTTGGCCGCGGCGGGGGCCGCGTCCCAGGCCGGGGGCATGGCGGCCACGGCGGCCTCCTTGGCGGCCTTGGCCTGTTCCTGCGC
>JBKICO010000350.1:0-2822 GCA_046567065.1 Acidobacteriota bacterium | reverse complement strand
GAGGCAAGGTCATCAAGGCCATCACCGCCGCCACCGGAGCCTCCATCGACATCGACGACTCCGGCAAGATCTCCATCTTCGCCCCCACGCAGGAGTCCATGGAGCGCGCCAAGGAGATGGTCCTCTTCTACGACCAGAAGGCCGACGTGGGCCGCAACTACCACGGCAAGGTCAAGAAGCTCATCGACTGCGGCGCCGTCGTCGAGATCCTGCCCGGGCTCGAAGGCCTGGTGCACGTCTCCCAGTTGGACATCGGCCGCGTGGAGAACGTCTCCGACGCCGTGGCCATGGGCCAGGACCTGGAAGTGAAGGTCATCGCCGTGGAGCCCAACGGCCGCGTGCGCCTCTCCCGCAAGGCCGTGCTGCTCGAGGAGCAGGGCGAGACCATCGACCTGGCCGACTTCGCGGCCCCCTCCCGCCCGCGCGGCGACCGCCCCGGCGGCGACCGTGACCGGCGCGGCGGCGGACGCGGCGGCGATCGCGGCGGACGCAGGTAGCCCCGACACGCACTGAACGAAAGAAGCCCCTTCCGGCCATGCCGGAAGGGGCTTCTTTCATGTGCGGCCGCGCGCTGCCGGTTATCGGTGTATTTATTTCAGAAATCCGCCCAGCCTGAGCTTGGCGGCCTCCAGCCAATCCGGCTGGAGCTGCGCGCCCGTGACGGCCTCCACTCCCTGGACCAGCACGAACCTGGCCTCGGCCGCGTGGGACAACACGACCAGGGCCACGAAAGCGATCAGCCCTCTGAGCAGCATGCGCATGGAGACCTCCAGGAGGAACAGCTTGTCTGCCCCGTATCATCCCGAAGAAGTTTTGGCTAGGTGCTGCGTTTTTTTCTGTGGCGGTTGAAGAGCGCGGGGATGATGACCAAGGCCCCCGCCCCGGCCAGCACGGCGATGAGGCGCGGGTCCACCACCTGTTCGGCGGAGGCCAGCTCGTGCAGCTTGCTGCCGGACACGGCGTAGATCATGGAGCTGGGCAGCACCCCGAGAAAGGTGCCCAACACGAACTTGCGCTTGCGGATGCAGGAGAGCCCGGCCAGCACGTTGACCAGAAAGAAAGGGGCGGCGATCACCAGGCGGGAACAGAGCACGTACCAGAAGCCGTTGCGGGCCACTTCCAGGTCGACCCGCGCCAGTTGGTGCCCGTAACGCAGATGGAAGGCCCGGTGGAAGAAGTGGCGGGCCAGCACGAAGCCGAACAGCCCCCCGAAGACAGAAGCCCCCACGTTGAGCACGAACCCGGCCTGCACCCCGAAGATGAAGCCGGACATGAGCTTGAGCAGCGCCGCCACCGGGATGGGCAGGTTGATGATGAGCACGCACAGCAAGAGCATGCCCAGCCAGCAGGCGTGGAAATGCCCCTGCACGAAGTCACGGGAGGCCAAGGCCCAGTGCCGGGCCAAGTCGAGTATCTCCGACGCGTGCGCGTACCAGTAGACGATCAGCGCCAGCAGCGCGGCGCCCGCCAGGATCAGGACAACTTTCTTCATGCTCCGTTGCTTCGCGGAAGAAGCCGGCGCGGCTTCGCTGGTCCGCAGCCCCTTGGCTAACCCGGCGGCGGTGACGGAGCCGTTACGGTTTCCCTGCGCCACGCCCTATTCCACCAGCACGCCCGCATAGCCCACCACGCTGGAGTCGTCCCCGGTGGCGTCGCCCGAGGTGGCGTAGGCGGCCAGGCGGGCGGTGGTGGCCCCGAGTTCCTGGGCGATCATCAGCCCCAGCGTCATGGGCAGCACACCGCACATGCTGATCCCCGCCTCGCGGACGATGGAATACAGGCCCACGGGGTCCAGCCGCAGGATGGCCTCGATGGCCATGTTGTCGCGCGCCCGGGCCTGCTCCGCCGTGACGTAGTGGCTCATGTCCGAGCTGACCACGATGGACACCCTGCCCCCCCGCTCCTTGAACACCCCGGCCATGGAGGCGGCAACGCCGGACAGGGCGGCCAGCCCGTGTTCGGCCACGGCCACGGGCACACCGGAGAAATCGCCCTTGAGCACGTTCAGGAAGGGGATGACCACCTCGAGGGAATGCTCCCGGACGTGGCCCAGATGGTCGGCCAGCAGGCGGTTGTCGCTGCGCAGCAGAGCCAGGGCCAGGGCGGAGTCGATGCGCATGGTGCCGATGGGGGTCTGCCAGGCGCCCTCGTGCCACACGGAAAAGGGCGTGCCCATGCCGGTGTGGTTGGGGCCGAGCAGCAGGAT
This sequence comes from Acidobacteriota bacterium, assembly GCA_046567065.1. GTDB lineage: Bacteria > Desulfobacterota > Desulfovibrionia > Desulfovibrionales > Desulfovibrionaceae > Fundidesulfovibrio. The sequence goes on along the minus strand of JBKICO010000350.1, from coordinate 616 downwards.
GGTGTCGGCCAGGTCGGCCTGGCCCAGGGTGATGCCCGCCACGCGGCCCGAATAGACGTACCCGGCGTGGGGCACCATCGCCAGCAGCGTGGAGCCGGTGGCGGGTTCCGTGCGCCTGGGAGCCTGGGCGAGATACGTGCGGACCTCATGTTCCAGCTCTGCTGGCGAGCCCGGATAGAACTGCCCTGCGACGATGGGGCGGCGGATCATGGCGGAACCTCCCGGAGGTTGGGCTGATGGCACACACATAGGCCCGGGAAGGCCCGGATGCAAGCGGGCGGGCCGGGAAATCGGGGCTCAGGGCATGCCTGTCAGCTTGCCCGCGCGCTCCTGCAGCCCGCGCCCGGCCAGCTCGGAGGCGGCCATCCTGCCCGCCAGCGTGCCGCCTTGCCCGTCGCGCAGGGCCTCCAGGGTCTTGCGCCATTTGTCCAGGTCTCCCGAGAGGCGGTGGAGCGTGGCGATGCGCAACTGGTTGGCTCCCCATTCGGCGCCGCCCTCGGGGGCCTCCTTGGCGAACTCGGCGCACAGGGTCAGGGCTTCGGGGTAGCGCCCGGCGGCCTGGTTGGCCTCGATCATCAACTGCAGGGCGTCGCGGGCCTTGCCGTCCTCCTTGGCG
>JBKICO010000349.1:0-9618 GCA_046567065.1 Acidobacteriota bacterium | reverse complement strand
AGGCTCTCCAGCTTGCCGCTGAAACGCACCACCGGGTAGCGGCCCAGGCGCAGGTCCCGGCTGACGGAGCCGGGCAGCAGGCCCGAGGCCTCCTCACCGAACTCCACCGGCCCCGCGCCGTTGGCTCCGGCCTGGATGCGGCTCACTGCCGGAAGCGGCGAGCGCACCAGGAACTCGGAGCGCACCTCGTAGCTTTCACCGTTGCCGGACGCCGAGAGCGCCAGCACGCCCGTACCCTCCTGCGCTGCGGCGGTGACGGCCAGGAACACGGTGCGGTCCTTGCCTTTGGGGATATCCAGGGTACGGGGCTGCTCCGCGCTGCTCACGGCCCCGGAGGCGGCCAGGGAGAGCTGGAAGCTGCCGTCCTTGTCGGTGTCGTTGCGCACGGTGACGGGCAGGCGCAGCGTGTCGCCCAGCTGGGCGAAGCGCGGGAACGTGGGCAGGATGGAGAGCGGGCTCCTGACCCGGGTGAAGTGCTGGGCCGAGCCGAAGCGGTTGCCGTTCACGGCCACGGCCATGATGCGCAGCGCACCCTGGAACAGGGGCACGTCGATGGTCCACTGCACGCGGCCCTGGGAGTCTGCCTTGAGCGGGCCGGACCAGAAGGCCACGGACTTGTCGCCCTGGGGCGACTCGGTGCGCAGGTAGCGGCCCATCTCGTCGCCGCCCGCCGGGGACTTGCCCGTGAGCGCCTTCACCTCCGGCAGGAGCATCATCCAGGTGTCGAAGGAGGTCACGCCCAGGCTGCGCTTGGCGTACAGCTCGCCCCAGGGGTCGGGGGTCTTCTGGGCGATGAGCTGCAGGATGCCCTCGTCCACGGCGGCCAGGGTCACCACCGCGCCGGGGTCGGCCTTGGCCGTGATGGTCAGCTTGGTCTTGGGCTTGATGAGCTCAGGCGCCAGGATGGCCACGTTCTGGCGCCCGGCCTCGCGGGCCACGCCCACGCTGACCGTGCCGAAGGCGCGCCCGGCCTGCCCGGGCCGGATGTCCGCGCCCTTTCGCACCAGCACGCCCGTGACGTACACGTTGGGGCTGTAGCCCTGCTTCATGGGCACGCTGACCTCCGCCGTGTTGGCGGGCATGTCCACCACGAAGCTGTCCATCACACCTATGGACTCCACCGTGAGCAGCAGCCTGCCCGCGAAAGGCGCGCGCACCTGGAAGCGGGCCGTCTCACCGGCCAGGTAGTCGGATTTGGAGGGCACCAGCTCCAGCTTGGCCGGGTTCTCCATGGCCCAGGGGTTGTAGCCCTCGCCCGAGGCCCAGAGCGTGAGCTGCGAGGCCGAGCCCGAGGCCGTGTCCGTGAGCACCACGCGGTAGGAGCCAACCTTGGGCGGGGTGAAGGCCACCTGGCCCTTCTCGCCGGGGTCGGGCAGCTCGCGCCGCTCCACCAGGCGGGAGTCGCGCTTGGTTTCGTATTTGAGGGAGCCGTCGTCGGCGCGGCGCAGCACGGTCTGCCAGCGGTCCTCGAAGAATTCGGCCAGCAGCTTGGATGACTTGCCCGGTTTGCCCAGGCCGTCCAGCACCACGTAGTCGAAGGCGTGGGCCTGGCCCGGGGTCAGGCCGGATTCGCCCAGCTTCTTCAAGCCGGGGTACACGCTGTAGGCGTCCACGGGCATCTTGAGCCTGGCGGCCACGCCGCGCCCGCCCGCCTCGCTGACGCGCGCGGTGATCACCGCCGAGAGCGCGGCCGGGGGCTTGAGCCCCTCGGGGATGGCCGCCTTGAAGCCCAGGCGGCCCTGCTCGTCCAGGGTGCCGGACTCCAGGGTGATGACCTGGGTCTCGAAGGGGCGGTCCGGGTCGCCGAAGGTGTAGTCTTCAAAGCCCTTGGGCGCGAAGGGCGCGGGCACGAGCATCACCTGGGCCTCGGCGGCCAGGCCAGCGCCGGGCGCGCCGAACAGGTAGCGGGACTCCACGGTGAAGGCCAGGTCCGCGCCGGGGGAGGCCCGCTCGGAGCCGGGCTCGATGGAGGTGCTGATTCGGTCGGGCTTGAAGTCCTCCACCTCGAAGCGGTACTGGCCGATGGACTCGTCGCCCACGCGCGGCTCCATCAGGTAGGCGCCGGTCATGAAGTGCGCGGGGATGACCCGGGTGAAGGAGGCCAGGCCCTGGGCGTCGGTCTTCACGTTCTCCACGGCCACCTCGCGGCCCTGGGGGTCGCTCCAGACCAGCTTCACGGGCATCCCGGCCGGGGGCGTCTTGAGCTGCGGGTCGCGCACGGCCATGATGCCGTTCACGGTCTCGCCGGGGCGGTAGATGTTGCGCTCGCCCCAGATTGTGCTCACGTAGCCCGCGGCGGACACGCCCGCGCCGGAGACGTCGAAGCCGGTCATGTCCGTACGGAAGCGGTCGAAGTGCAGGAAGGAGTAGTCCGCGTCCTTCTCCACGGTCACGATGAAGGGCTCGCGCTCGGGCGGCAGGTTGGAGAGCCCGGTGGCGCGCCAGAGCCCGTTCTTGTCCGTCACGCCCTGGAAGAGCACCTGGTTCTTGGTGGAGATCACCTTCACCCGCGCCCCGGCCACCGGGGCGGTGTCTTTATATGAGGCCACCCAGACCAGCAGGTCGTCCTGCCCGCGCTTGGCCGCGATGCCCAGGTCCGTCATCAGGAGCCACTTCTGGCGCCTGCCGCCACCGCCCTCGGCCTGCTCCACCGTGATGCGGTAGAGCCCGGGCTCGGAGTCCTTCACGCGGGACTCCACGTCCATGTTGGTGAGCTGCTTCTCGTTGCGGGGGCGCTTGAGGTCCAGGGTGAAGCTGGCGATCTCGTCGCCCAGGTAGGGCAGCACATCCTCATAGCCTTCGCTCTCGAAGGTGGAGTCGCCGTAGTAGCTCAGGCTGAAGAAGATGTTGTTGCGGAACACCCGCTCGATGCGCACGCTGGCCTTGCCCGCGTTCACGGACTCCAGGGCCACGTTGCGCGAGCCGCTGCGCGGCAGGAACACGCCCGGGTTCGCGAAGCCCACCGTGGGGGCCAGGTCGGGCACCTTGAAGCTGAAGCGGGCGTCCTTGGGCAGGGCGGCCCCGTTCAGGGCCGTGACCCCGGCGGGGATGGTCACGGTGTAGGTGGCCCCGGGCTTGAAGCCGCCGCCCAGCACCACGCTGCGCCCGCGCTCCGAGCCGATGCTGAAGGATTCCACGGCGGGCTCGACCACCAGCTTGCGGCGCAGGGCCTCGGTGTCCACCTTGGCGGAAAAGGGCAGCTCCCAGCCACCCTCGCCCCCGGCCACGGGCTTGGGCGCGCCCACGGTGAGCGTGTCGGAGTGCGAAACCGCCACGGAATAGGCCAGGGGCTTTTCCAGCTTGAGCCCTTTTTCGGACTGGGCCTTGTTCTTGTCCACCAGCAGGGTGAACATGCGCGCCTTGGCCTCGCCCTGCACGGGCGCGCTCTGGAAGGCCAACTCGGAGGTGCCGTAGCCCTCGTCCTTGGCGACCTCCAGGGGCACGGGCTGGGCGGCCCCGAGCTTGGGGTCCACCAGAGACAGGGCGGCGGCCATCTCCGAGGGCTTGATGTCGGCGTTGAAGCGGATGGTGCCCTTGATTACGTACCAGCCCGGACGGCCCGCCACGGGCTCTGATTCGGCGCTGAAGTCGTACACGGTGAGAGCCTGGCCCTGCAGCGTGAAGGACTGCGCCCCGGCCAGCGTCTCGCCCACGGGCAGGAAGTTCTCGGGCCGGGCGGTGAGCGTGTAGGAGTCGGAGGGGTTGAACCCGCCCTTCTGGGCCGTCTTGAAGCTCAGGATGTAGGGGCCCATCCAGACCCACTCCCCGGGCACGGGCGGGTCCATATCGAAGGGCGGCTTGGCCAGGGGGCCGTTGTACTCCGTGTCGCCCACGGGCTTGGAGAACATGACCAGCAGCGTGTCCCGCCGGTTCCAGGTGTGGTAGTAGGAGACCTGGCCCTCGGCCTGGCGCACGGCCTTACCGGGGGTTGGGGCCGGGGCCGGGGCGGACGCCGGAGCCGGGGCCGACGGCGCGGATTCCTGGGCGGGCTGCCTGCCGCCCCAGAGGAAATAGGCCTGCACCCCCACCACGAGGAGCAACACCACGATCAGGAGCGACTTCAGGGAGGAAGTGGAAGAAGAGGAGGGACCGTTCTGGCTCATGCGCGTCTCCGCTTGCTGGGCTGGTTTCACGCTGCATACCATCCCGGCGGAATATCGCAACGTTCATGAAACCCTACCGCCTTGACGCCCCACGGCATTCACCATAAGGGGGGCACCTATGAACCGCCACGCCACGACCCTCTCCGTCGTCATCCCCGTCTACAACGAGAAGGCCACCATCCGCGAGATCCTGGACCTGGTGCTCGCGCAGCCCTCCGTGGACGAGGTGGTGCTGGTGGACGACTTCTCCACCGACGGCACGCGCGACATCCTGCGCTCCCTGGAGGGCATGGAGAAGGTCAAGGTGCTCTTCCACCCGCACAACCGGGGCAAGGGCGCGGCCCTGCGCACCGGCTTCGCCGCCGCCACCAAGGACATCGTGCTCATCCAGGACGCCGACCTGGAGTACGACCCGGCCGACTACCCGCACCTGCTCGACCCCATCCTGCGGGGGCGGGCCGACGCGGTGTTCGGCTCGCGCTTCCTGGGCGGCACGCACCGGGTGCTCTATTTCTGGCACTACCTGGCCAACCGCTTCCTGACGCTTCTGTCCAACGTGTTCACGGGGCTCAACCTCACGGACATGGAGGTCTGCTACAAGGTCTTCCGGCGCGACCTGCTTTCGCGCATGAACCTGGTCTGCGACCGCTTCGGCATCGAGCCGGAGCTCACCGCCAAGTGCGCCCGGCTCAAGGCCCGCGTCTACGAGGTGCCCGTGGCCTACTACGGCCGCACCTACGACGAGGGCAAGAAGATCGGCTGGCGCGACGGCGTGGCGGCCATCTACTGGATCCTGCGCTTCGGCGTCAGCCGCTGAAAACCTTGGCCGACGAAACCAGACTCGATTCCTACCGCTTCGACCTGCCCGAAGCCCTCATAGCCCAGGAGCCCGCCTCCCGGCGCGACGCCTCGCGCCTGATGCTGGTGGAAAAGGGCCGTGGAACGTCGGGCGAAGCGCGCTTCGCGGACCTGGGCGAACACCTGCCGCCCGGGGCGCTGCTGGTGGCCAACAACTCCCGCGTGCTCCCGGCGCGCCTGCTGGCCAAAAAGCCCACGGGCGGGGCCGTGGAGTTCCTGCTGCTCACGCCCCTGCCGCTGATCCGCCCCGTGGCGGAGGGTTCCCCCGGCTCGTCCTGGTTCCACGCCGAGGCCCACGGCCTGCTGCGCGCCTCCAAGAAGCCCAAGCCCGGCCAGCGCCTCGCCTTCGACCCAGACCTCGAGATCGAGGTCATCGAGCGCGGCGACTTCGGGCACAGCCGGGTGCGCCTGCACTGGCGGGGCGACCTGGCCGCCCTGTTCGAGCGCATCGGGCACATGCCCCTGCCGCCCTACATCCAGCGCCCAGACTCCGAGGCCGACCGCGCCCGCTACCAGACCCTGCACTCCCGGCAGGACAAGCGCGGCTCCGTGGCCGCGCCCACGGCAGGGCTACACTTCACGCCCGAGCTGCGCGCGGGCCTTGCCGCCCGGGGCTTCGGCTGGGCCGAGGTCAGCCTGCACGTGGGCTACGGCACCTTCAGCCCCGTGCGCGCCGAGGACATCCGCGAGCACACGATGCACGCCGAGTTCGCCGAGGTGCCCGCCGAGACCGCCGAGGCCATCCGCGAGGCCAAGGCCCAGGGCCGCCCCGTGGTGGCAGTGGGCACCACCTCGGCCCGGGCGCTGGAGGGCGCCTTCCAGTCTTTGGGGGGCGTCGGCCCCTTTGCCGGATGGACCGACATTTTTATCACTCCCGGCTACCGCTTCGGTATTGTTGACGCAATGGTCACCAATTTTCATTTGCCCGGTTCGAGCCTAGTGATTATGGTCGCGGCCTTGGCCGGCCGGGGTGTGATCCTCGATGCTTACGCCCGGGCCGTGCGTGAGGGATTCCGTTTCTTTTCCTACGGCGACGCCATGCTCATCCGCTGACGCGGCCAAACCCGACACCAAGGGAGCCTGCCCGATGTCACGAATCGTCCTCGACGAGGAGCGTTGCAAAGGCTGTCTGCTTTGCACCGTTGTCTGCCCCAAGAACATACTCCGCCAGTCCTCGCGCATGAACGCGCAGGGATACAAGGTGGCCGAGTGCGCCCCGGAGCTGGCTGAAGAATGCACCGGCTGCACCGCCTGCGCCCAGATGTGCCCCGACCTGGCCATCGTGGTCTGGCGCACCGTCAAAGCCAAGGAGGCCAGCCGATGAGCGCCGACGGCCGCATCTTCGTCAAAGGCAACGAGGCCGTGTCCATGGGCGCCATCGACGCCGGGCTCAAGGGCTATTTCGGCTACCCCATCACGCCCCAGAACGAGATCCCCGAGTTCATGAGCGCGCACCTGCCCAAGGCCGGGGGCGCGTTCGTCCAGGCCGAGAGCGAGGTGGCGGCCATCAACATGGTGCTGGGCGCGGCCGCCACGGGCGCGCGGGCCATGACCTCGTCCTCCAGCCCCGGCGTGTCGCTCATGCAGGAGTCCTTCTCCTACATGGCCGCCAGCGAGACCCCCTGCGTGGTGGTGAACATGATGCGCGGCGGCCCGGGCCTGGGCGACATCAACACCGCCCAGGGCGACTACTTCCAGGCCACGCGCGGCGGCGGCCACGGGGACTACCGCACCCCGGTGCTGGCCCCCTCCACCTGCCAGGAGGCCTACGACCTGACCCGCGAGGCCTTCGACATCGCCTTCAAATTCCGCACCCCGGTGATGCTCCTGGGCGACGCCATCCTGGGCCAGATGAAGGAGCCCATCACCCGCGGCGCTCCCCGTCCCGCCGACCCGGCCGAGGCCGCCGACTGGGGCCTGAGCGGCGCCAAGGGGCGCGAGCAGCGCGTGTTCCGCTCCCTGTTCCTGGCCGAGGGCCTGCTCACCGCCGTGAACCAGCGGCTGCGCGCCAAGTTCGAGGCCATGGGCTCCCTGGCCAGGGCCGAGTCCTTCATGACGGACGACGCCGAACTGGTGGTGGTGGCCTTCGGCTCCATCGCGCGCATCGTCAAATCCTCCATCCGCAAGCTGCGCGCCCGGGGGCTCAAGGTGGGCCTCTTGCGGCCCATCACGCTCTTCCCCTTCCCCTCGGCGGACATCGCAGCCGTGGCCAGGCAGGGCAAGCGCCTGCTGACCATCGAGCACAACATGGGCCAGATGGTGGACGACGTGCGCCTGGCCGTGTGCGGCATCGCGGACAGCGCCTTCCACGGCACCCTCTCCGGCACCATCCCCACGCCGGACGAATACGAGGCCGCCATCGAGGCCGCCCTCACCGGAGGCTCCAAATGAGCGAGACCCTGGCCTTCACCCGCACGCCCTCCGTGGCCGTCACCCCCACGCACTACTGCCCCGGGTGCCAGCACGGCGTGGCCCACCGCATGGTGGCCGAATACCTCGACGCCGAGAACCTGGCGGAAAAGACCATCATGGTCACCTCCATCGGCTGCTCGGTCTTCCTGTACAACTACCTGCGCTTCGACTCCGTGGAGGCCCCCCACGGCCGCGCCCCGGCCACGGCCACGGGCGTCAAGCGCGTAAGCCCCGACAAGGTGGTCTTCACCTACCAGGGCGATGGCGACCTGGCCTCCATCGGCATGGCCGAGATCATGCACGCGGCCAACCGGGGCGAGCGCATCACCGTGGTGTTCGTCAACAACACCGTCTACGGCATGACCGGCGGCCAGATGGCCCCCACCACCCTGGTGGGCCAGAAGACCACCACCAGCCCGGCTGGCCGCTGCGCCAGCACCGAGGGCTCGCCCTTCCGCATGGCCGAGATCGTGGCCGGGCTCGGCGGCGTGGCCTTTTCCGCCCGGGTGGCGCTCAACAACGTCAAGCACCTGGCCCAGGCCCGCAAGGCCATCAAGCGCGCCTTCGAGGTGCAGCTGGCGGGCCAGGGCATGGGCTTCGTGGAGCTTCTGGCCACCTGCCCCACCAACTGGAAGATGACCCCGGTGCAGGCCAACGAACACATCGAGGCCGCCATCATCCCCACCTTCCCTCTGGGGGTCTTCAAGGACATCGCCAAAAACGCGGGAGCCTGCTGATGTACGCCGACGTTATCATCGCCGGGTTCGGCGGCCAGGGCGTGGTCCTGGCCGGGACGCTTCTGGCCTACGCCGCCATGGAGCACGGCCTCAACGTGACCTTCATGCCCGTCTACGGGCCGGAGATGCGCGGCGGCACCGCCAACTGCACCGTGGTGCTCTCCGACGAGGAGATCGGTTCCCCCATCATCCGCCGCCCGCAGAACGTGGTGGCCCTGAACAGGCCGTCGCTTGAGAAGTTCCAGCTCCAGCTGGCCGACGGGGGCACCGTGGTGGTCAACTCCTCCCTGGCGGACCCGGCCCTGGCCGACGCCGCGCGCATCAGGGTGGTGGGCGTGCCCTGCAACGACATCGCCGAGAAGGTGGGCAACGCGCGCATGGTGAACATGGTTGCCATGGGGGCCTTCGTGAAGGCCACGGGCGCGCTGCCCCTGGAGCGGCTCAAGCAGGCCCTCAGCCACGTGGTGCCCGGCCATTACAGCCACCTGATCCCCAAGAACGCCGAGGCCCTGCAGGCCGGGTATGACGCCGCCTGAGAACGCGGCCCCGCCCCGGCAGCTCTTCGGCATCATAGGCCACCCCCTGGGCCAGACGCTCTCGCCCCTGCTGCACAACTGGGGATTTAGGCGCATGGGCCTGGCCGCGGTTTATGTGGCCTTCCCCACGCCGCCGGAGCGCCTGGAGGATTTCATCCGCGCCGTGCGCACCATGCCCGTGTGCGGCCTCTCGGTGACCATCCCCCACAAGGAGGCCGTGATGCCCCTGCTGGACGCGGTGGACCCGCTGGCCGCGAGCGTGGGCGCGGTGAACACCCTGGTCTGGGAGGGCGAGCCCGGCTCCGGGCGGCTGGTGGGCCACAACACCGACGTGGCCGGATTCAGCGCCCCGCTGCGCAAGCTCCCCCGCGTGCCCGAAAGCGCCCTGGTGCTGGGCGCGGGCGGCGCGGCCAAGGCCGTGCTGGCGGGATTGAAGGAGCTGGGCGTTCCCCGTGTGGCCGTGGCCAACAGGACTTTCGAGCGCGCCCAGGCCCTGGCCGAAGCCTTCGGCGATCAGGCCATCCCCTGGGAGGAGCGCGCCGCCTTCGACGCCGAACTGGTGGTGAACACCACGCCCGTGGGCATGTCCGGCAAGGGTGACGGGCTCTCGCCCATGCCCGCCGAGTACTGGACCCCCGGGCACATCGCCTACGACATCGTCTACAACCCCCTGCTCACCCCTTTCCTGTTCCAGGCCCGGGAGCACGGCGCGGCCGCCATCGACGGCCTGGCCATGTTCGCGGGCCAGGGCGCGGCCCAGTTCAAGCTCTGGACCGGGCTGGACCTGCCCCTGGACGAGGCCCAGGCCCTGCTGCTGCGGGCGCTGTCGCCCTCGCCCTCTTCCGCCGCCGGATGACAGGAACGGGGCTCCGCCCCGCGCCCCGCCAGGGGGATGATCCCCCTGGACCCCGCAATAATCAGCCCGGGAGGCGAAGCCTCCCGGGCCGATATTTTTTTTCGGCGGACGCGATG
>JBKICO010000348.1:0-2728 GCA_046567065.1 Acidobacteriota bacterium | reverse complement strand
GTGAACGACCAGGCACCCATCACCGAAACCATGCTGGACAAGGCCGCCCGCTCCCACCCGCGCGGGCCCAGGCTCTACCCGGTGGGCGCGCTCACCGTGGGCCTGGAGGGCAAGGCCCTGGCCCCCATGGAGGAGCTGAAGGCGGCGGGCTGCAAGGCCTTTTCCAACGACGGCCGCCCCGTGAACGACTCCGAGCTGTTCCGCCGCGCCCTGGAATACGCCTCCGACCTGGGCGTGCCCGTCATCGACCACTGCGAGGACCCCTTCCTGGCCCCGGCCACCGGAGTCAACGAGGGCGTGGTCAGCGCCCGCCTGGGCCTGCGCGGCAACCCCGACATCAGCGAGGCCATCCAGGCCGCGCGCGACTGCCTGCTGGCCGAATACCTGAACGTGCCGGTGCACCTGGCGCACATCAGCTCCAGGCGCAGCGTGGAGATCATCCGCGCGGCCAAGGCTAAGGGCGCGCCCGTGACCGCCGAGACCTGCCCCCACTACCTGATCCTCACCGAGGAGGCCTGCGAGGGCTACAACACCAACGCCAAGGTCAACCCGCCCTTGCGCACCGCCGAGGACAGGCAGGCCCTGCTAGCCGCCCTTGAGGACGGCACCATCGACGCCCTGGCCACGGACCACGCCCCCCACGCCGCCCACGAGAAGGAGACCCCCTTCGACGAGGCCCCCAACGGCATCTCGGGGCTTGAGACGGCCCTCTCCGTCACCTGGGAGCTGGCCGCGCGCGGCGAGCTCTCCGTGGAGGCCCTGCTCCGGGCCTGGTGCGTGCGCCCGGCCGAGATCTTCGGCCTGCCGCAGAACCGCTTCCAACCCGGCGACCCGGCCGATTTCATCCTTTTCGACCCCAACGCCCGCTGGAAAGTCACGCCCCAGGCGCTCGTTTCCAAGGGCAAGAACACCCCGCTCTTGGGGCGCGAGCTGACCGGCGTGGTCAAAGCGCTCTACGTGGCGGGCAAACACGTTTCGTAACATCCGGAGTGTTCATGAGCCAGCCGTTCAAAGACGCCGTCGCTATCTGCAAGGCCATCATCCGCAACGGGTACGACGCCTACGTCATCAACGCCAAGCTCCAGAAGAGCCTGCTGACCGCCGACGCCCAGCCCGAGCTGGACATCTGCACCGACGTGGCCTTCGACGAACTGCAGAAGCTGATCCCCAACGTGGAGCGCGACACCGGCGACAGCTTCGCCCGCGTGCTCGAGGGGGATACTGTCCTGCATTTCTACCAGTCCAACAACGCCGACGCCTCCCACCCCGAGGAGTGCCTCGTGCGCCTGACCCCCCGCCTGGCCAAGACCCTGGCCGAGCGCGAGAACATGCCCGACTACTTCGCCTGCCCCTACATGCCCACCGTGGAAGACCCGCACGACGGCTTCGCGGACTTCTCCGAGGGCGTGGTGCGCTTCAAGGGCATCCAGGACCAGACCCTCAAGCAGGACTACCTGCGCGCCGTGCGGGCCATGCGCTTCTCCGCCAACTTCGGGCTGCCCATCGGCCCCAACACCTGGATGGCCATCCTGCGCGGCGGCCAGCGCGTGCTGGACTACGTGCCCGTCTCCGAGATCATGAACGAGTGGCGCAAGGTCGAGGCCGAGAACATGCACGTTTTCGTCCGCCTGCTCTACGAATCCATGATCCTGCACGCCCTGCTGCCCGAGGTGGCCGCCCTGGCGCGCATCAAGCAGAAGAAGAACGAGACCGAGGACGAGTCCGTGTTCGACCACACCGTTGAGGTCATGCGCCACTACCCCGAGGAGCTGCCCTACGACTGGTTCGGCACCCTGGCCTGCCTCTTCCACGACGTGGGCAAGCTCTACACCGCCGAGATCGTGGAGGGGGCCTGGACCTTCCACCAGCACCACCGCGTGGGCGCCAAGGTGGTGCGCAAGATCCTGGCCCGGCTGTGCATGGCCCCGGACGAGATGGAGCTGATCTGCCACCTGGTGCGCCAGCACATGCGCTTCCACTTCATGCTCACGGACAAGGGCATCCGCCGCTTCAAGAGCCTGGACGAATACCCACGCCTGATCGAGATCGCCCGGGCCGACATCAAGGCCCGCAACGGCAACTACAAGGAATTCAACCACAACCTCAAGATGCTCGACCGCACGGAGGTCCGCGAGGAGGAGCTCGAGCCGCTGCTCAACGGCAACGAGATCATGACCATCCTCTCCATGCCTCCCGGCCCGGGTGTGGGCATCATCCGCGACGCCCTGCTCAAGGCCCAGGTCATGGGCGACGTGGCCACCGTGGAACAGGCAGTGGACTTCGTGAAGAAATACACTGCCAGGGAGCAGCTCAAGGGATGACCGTAACGGACGGGAAGCCGAATCTTCTGGATTTGAACTTCCACCAGCTTGAGGACCTCATCGTCGGGCTCGGGGAGAAACCTTTCCGGGCCCGCCAAGTCTGGCAATGGCTGTGGCAGAACGCCGTGGCCTCCCCGCAGGAGATGACCAACATCTCCAAGGACCTGCGCGCCCGGCTGGAGGAGTCCTCCCGCATCGTGCTGCCCAGGGTGGCCCAGCGCCTGCAAAGCTCCGACGGCACCGTGAAGTTCCTGCTGGAGCTGGAAGACGGCGCGCAGATCGAGACGGTGCTCATCCCGGAGAAGACCCACGTCACCCAGTGCCTCTCCAGCCAGGCCGGGTGCGCCATGGCCTGCACCTACTGCAGCACGGGCACCATGGGCCTCAGGCGCAACCTGACCCACGGG
>JBKICO010000347.1:0-3466 GCA_046567065.1 Acidobacteriota bacterium | reverse complement strand
TGGCCTTCTACCTGCTCAACCACAAGCGCCAGCGGCTGCGCGCCATGGAAGAGCACTACGGCAAGGCCATCCAGATTCTGCCGGAGTAGCGCCGTGATCATGGTGCACGCCTGCTGCGGCCCCTGCGCGATCACCGTGCTCCAGACGCTGGCGGGCAGGGGGGAGGCGGTCCGGGGGTTCTATTACAACCCGAACATCCACCCCCTCATGGAGTACCTGCGCCGCAAGGAGGCCCTGGAGGCCGTCTGCGCCCGCCTGGACATCCCGCTGGACTGCGCCGACGCCGAGTACGATCCGGCGCTGTTCCTGCGCCTGAGCGCCTTCCGGGAGGCCGCGCGCTGCCCCGGGTGCTACGCGCTCCGGCTGGACCGGGCCGCGCGGGAGGCCAAGGCCCTGGGCTGCGGGGAGTTCACCAGCACGCTGCTCTACAGCAAATACCAGGACCACGCCGCCATCCGCGCCGCCGGCGAGGAAGCGGCCGCCGCCCACGGGGTCGCCTTCCGTTACGAGGACTTCCGCGGCGGCTGGGACGAGGGCGTGCGCCTCTCCCGCGAGTGGGGGCTCTATCGCCAGCCCTATTGCGGATGCATCCATTCCGAATTCGACCGGTACAGGAAGAAACTGGGCAAGCCCGCCCCGGCCGCACGGGAAGGGCGCTGCGCCACCCAGAGGTGAACGCGGCGGGCAGGCCGCTCAGCCCCAAGGAAGGCAGGCCATGGTCAACGAAGCATCCGTCTGGGGTTTCTCCATGTTCAATGTCGTCGTTGGCGTCGGGCTTCTGGTGCTCCAGGCCGTGCTGCTCGTCTGGCTCTGGCTGGACAGGGGCAGGCGCGTGCGGGCCGAGAAACGCCTGCTGGCGGCCAACGCGGAGTTGGAGCACGCCCTGCTGGAGCGCTCGCGCGATTTGCAACAGGCCATGACCGACCTGCACGACGCCAAGGTCAGCCTTGGCCAGCTCCACCGCCAGTTCGACCTGGAAACCCGCACCGACGCCCTGACCGGCCTGTTCACCCGCCGCCACATCGAAGAGCGCATGGTGGAGGAGTTCTCCCGCTTCCAGCGCAACGGAACGCCGTTTTCCGTGATCCTCGTGGGCGTTGACCGCCTGGGTGAGATCCGGGAGAAGCACGGCCAGGAGGCGGCCGACCAGTTGCTCAGGAAGCTCGCCAGGGAGTCCGCCCTGACAGTGCGGCCCTACGATGTGGTGTCGCGCTGGAGCGGGGAGGAGTTCCTGCTCCTGCTGCCCAATACGAGCGAGAGCGCCGCCCGCATCGTGGCCGACCGCATGGGCGCGCACCTCGCCGCCCTGGAGTTCAACCACGGGGACAGCGCCGTGCAGGCGGGCGTGACCTGCGGGGCCGCCACTGTCGGCCCGGAGGACACGCTGATCGACGTGGTCAAGAACGCCGACGCCGCGCTGCGCAGCCCCAGCAACCCCTGCCGCGACGCCATGAGCCAGGCCTAGGCCCCGGGCCGCGACGCATATTCGCGGGCGACCGCCCCGGCCCAGGCCGCGGGCCGCGCCGCTGGCCACCTGGATGCGAGTTCATGCTGCTATACATCCACGTTCCCTTCTGCGTCTCCAAATGCCGCTACTGCGCCTTCGCCTCCGAGGTCATGGACATGGACGCACTGGAGGCCTGGGGCAAGGCCCTGGCCAAGGAGGCGGCCCACTACGCCGGGCTCCTGGGCAATCCCGCCTTCGAAACCGTCTACCTTGGCGGCGGCACGCCAAGCCTGCTGCCCGCCTGGGCCTTCGAACGCCTGGCGCAAACGCTCAAGCGGCACTTCAACTTTACGCCCGGCGCTGAGTTCACCATCGAGGCCAACCCCGAGTCCTGCGTGGAGAAGGACCTCATCGGGCTGTGGCGTTCAGCCGGTGTGAACCGGGTGTCGCTTGGCGTGCAGTCCCTGCAGGACGGCGTGCTGGCGGCGCTGGGCCGCCCCCATACGGCCATGCACGTGCACGCGGCGGTGGACAGGCTGCGCGCCGCCGGGGTGCCCAACCTCTCGCTGGACCTGATGTGGGGCTTGCCCGGCCAGCGCCTCAAGAGCTGGATGGACACGCTCAAGGCGGCGGTGCGCCTGGCCCCGGAGCACATCTCGGCCTACGGCCTCACTTTGGAGCCGGGCACGCCCCTGGCGGCCCAGGCCGAGGCCGGGAACCTGTCCCAGCCAGGGGAGGACGAGGCCTCGAAGATGTACGTGAACGGCGGGGACTACCTGGAAGAGCAGGGCTACATGCACTACGAAATCAGCAACTTCGGGCGCATGGGCTTTTTCTCCCGCCACAACCAGGGCTACTGGGAAGGCAAGGACTACCTGGGCCTCGGCCCCTCGGCGGTCTCCACCATCAAGGGCAGACGCTGGGAAAACCCGCGCACCGTGGCCGCCTACCTGCAAGCCGCCGCGAAGAACGCCTGGGGCTCCGGCGCGGAGGCGCTCACGCCCGAGGTGCGGGCCAGGGAACTGCTCATGCTGGCCCTGAGAACCTCCAAAGGCATGCGCCTGAGCGACTACAAGCGCCTCACCGGGCGCGACCTGGCCGCCTCCGAGGGCAAGCTGCTCGGGGCCTTGAGCCAGAAGGGCCTGATCCGCATACGCGACGGCGGCCTGCGCCTGACACGCCCGGGGATGCTGGTGAGCAACCTGATCATCGGGCGGTTCCTCTTCCCCGATTGAGTGGCTGCCCGATAATCCCGCCTGGGCATGTTTCCCCGCCCTCCTGCGATGGGGGGGCGCGCCATTGCCGCTGGCCCGGCGGGGGGGCTTTCCCGGCCCGGAAACCGGCTCCATCGGCGAAACAATGCCGCCTCCGGGATTGCGCTAATGCCGCGTTGCTGTCAAAAGGTGTTCATGAATCCAACACCTTCCAAGGAGCCGCATATGCCTTCACGGACGTCAATCCTGTTCCTGGCCGTGCTCGCCATGCTTTTCACCCTCAGCTCCAGCCCCGCGCTGGCCCAGCAGGGCGCCGAGAAGCCCGGCCCCAGCGGCACGGCGATCAGCGACGGGAAACTGACCATGAGCTTCGGCCAGGGCGGCCTCATCCTGAGCGCGTCGGGCGGCAACGGCGTGCTTACCTACAAGGGCCACAAGCACGTTTTCAAGGTCGGCAGCCTCGGCGTGGGCGGGCTTGGAGTCTCCACTGTCACGGCAGAGGGTGATGTGTTCAACCTCAAGAAAATCGAGGACTTCCCCGGGGCCTATTTCCAGGCCCGCGCCGGGTACGCCGCCGGTGAGGGCAAGGGCGTGCTCTGGCTGGAGAACTCCAACGGCGTGGTGCTCAAGCTGCGTACCAAGACCAAGGGCTTGGCGCTGAACCTGGGCGTGGACGGCCTTCTGCTGGAGATGGGCGAAATCAACAAGAGCAAGAAGAAGTAGCGGGCTGGCCCGCAGCCTGCCTCACAACGCGAAAACCGCAGTGCGCACCGGCGCATCGCGGTTTTTTTATTCCGCAGGGGAT
>JBKICO010000346.1:934-3015 GCA_046567065.1 Acidobacteriota bacterium | reverse complement strand
GCAGGGATTCGAGGAATTTACGCGCCCGCGCAAGGTGGCCTGGATCATCAAGCGCCTGTTGCCCCGGGCCAGCCTGGGCGTGCTGTTCGGCGCGACCGGGGCGGGCAAGTCCTTCCTGGTGCTCGATCTGGTCGCGGCCGTCGCCCGCGGCATCGACTGGTGCGGGCATCGCATCGCCGCGCGCCACCGGGTGGTGTACGTCACAGCCGAGGGCCAGGAAGACTTCCGGCGCCGCGCCAGCGCCTACGCCCTGGCCGCGGGCACCGTGGGCCAGCCCAATGGGGGCATGGGCCTGTACTTCGTCGACGAGGCCCCGAACCTGCTCGAGGTGGGCGACGCGCGCGAGCTCGCCCGGCAGATCGCCGCATGCCCGGGCGGCAAGCCCGCGCTGGTGGTGCTGGACACGCTGGCCCAGGTGATGGTCGGGGGCAACGAGAATAGCAGCGAGGACGTGGGCAAGGTGCTCAAGCACTGCCGCCTCATCGAGCGCGCAACCGGCGCCATGGTGCTGCTGGTGGCCCACACCGGCAAGGACGAGACGCGGGGCCTGCGCGGCTGGTCGGGCGTGCGCGGCGCCGCGGATTTCGAGATGGAAGTCGTGCGCGAGGGGCATGACCGCGTGGCCACGCTCACCAAGCTCAAGGGCGGCGAGGAGGGCCTGGCCTTCCCCTTTCGGCTCAAGCCGGTGGTGCTGGGCCAGGACGAGGACGGCGACGACATCACGAGTTGCGTCGTGGAGCATGTCCAGGAGATGCCCGAGCGGCACCTGGACGCCAAGAGCCTGGCCCAGCAGGCGGTCCTGCAGTCGCTGGAGCAGATCCACGCCATGACCGACGAGTGGCCCACGCAGAACGAACTCCTGCAGGTGGCGGCCAGCAAGTTGCCCGAGGAGGAAGATGGCCGCGACCGGCGGCGCTCGTCCTGCTCGCGCGCCCTGAGCACCTACATCAGCCGCGGGGAGATCGTGCGCGACGCCCAGGGGCGGCTGCACGTCGCGCGGCGAGGCGAGCAGCCCCTTCCTTGAAGGGCACGTAGTCGGCCGGCGGCACGTAGGGCTCGGCGCTCAGATCGAACCCCGGCGGCACGATGGTGCCCGTCGAGAGGAACTCCAGCACATCGGGCAGCCGCTTGCGCCGCGGCGGCTGCGGCTCGTGCTCGCGCTTGAAGCGCCCGGCTTCCAGCAGGCGTTGCGCCTGGTAGGCGGCGATCGGCCCCTGGTTCAGCGGGCGGTGCGTGCCATAGATGATCTGCCGCATGGACCAGAAACTCACGCCGTGCTGGCGCGCGAGCAGCGCCAGGACCTTCTCGGGGCGGCCCATCATCCAGCCCGTCGCCACCCACAGCACGCGCAACTCGATCACGTCCAGGTCGGTCAGCACCGCGTTGCCGCGCTGAAGCCGCGAAGGGTCGCCCACGGCCGCCTGCCGGGCGGCCTTGGCCTGGGCGCGGCGCGAGGCCTTCTCGGCGGTCGCGGCGGCGGCGGCGCGCGTGGGCGCCAGGGCCTTGCGCACCTCCAGGGCGCGGGCCCGGGCGTCCTTGAGGTGGGTGGCGCGGGCGCGCAGGGCCTTCAGGCAGGCAGCGCAGTGCTTGCGGGGATGGCAACTCGCCAGGTGCTTTTGCACCCGCGCGGGCTCCAGCGCGAAGGGCATCTGTCCGGCCGGGGAGCGGAAAAACAGGTCCGCGGCGCAGTCCACGCAGCAGGTCTTCCAGCAGAACAGGTTGGTCTCGGTGCCGTCCTTGCGGGTGTACGGCAACGTGTGGCTGTAGAAGGCATCCCGTCCGTCTGGTATTTTGAAAGGCCCAAAAAAGTTAGGGTTTACGGGGGTTTCGGCTTGCATGGCGCTAGCTCCTTGGTGACCCTGGTATAACGTGGTACAAAAGTTATACCAGGGAGTCTAGCGGGCTTTGTTGCCCAGGGCAAGTGTAACGCTGCTGGATTAGGACCACAGTGGTTTAACTTTTGCCGCACAATTCTACGCAGCCACTACCCCCTTCCTCAACGTAGGGGTTCCACCCCTAGTTGAGAAGGGGTGGGCGGGGGACGCCATTCGGGCGGTGCCGTTCGCGGGTCCGGTGCGAAA
>JBKICO010000346.1:383-924 GCA_046567065.1 Acidobacteriota bacterium | reverse complement strand
TGCTTTTGGATAGTCTAGGATGTCCTCATCCGGTCATCGGGGCCGGCCCACGCTAGGAGAATGAACATGCGCAACGAGATCGACCTGCAGGTGCTCAAGGCTTTGCTGCCGCTGGCTGCCGACCAGGACATCCGGTACTACCTGAAGGGGGTGTACGTGTCCTTCGAGACGGCCCGCACGGTCTACGTCGCCACGGACGGGGCCGTGCTGGGGGTGTACGAGGCCGCCGCGGCCAACGAACACGCCTTCTCGGTCATCATCCCCCGGGAAGTCGTCAAGCAGGTCAAGCTGGCGAAGATCCTGGTGCTGGGCGCCCTGGATCTGGAAGACCCGAGGCATGCCCGGCTCGACAACCCGGCGAACGGGCAGAACCTGGGATTCCAGCCGGTCGAAGGGGTTTTCCCGGACTTTCGGCGCGCCATCCCGGCCAAGACCTCGGGCGAGGCGGGGAACTACAACGTGGACCTGCTCGGCAAGTTCTCGGCGGCCAACAAGGTCTTCGGGGCCAAGTTTCCGGGCGCCCTCGACCTCCAGCAGAACG
>JBKICO010000346.1:0-373 GCA_046567065.1 Acidobacteriota bacterium | reverse complement strand
AACGCGGCGCTGGTGCGGCTCGTGCGGCCGGAATTCACCGGCGTCATCATGCCTCTGCGCAAATGACCTCGCGCTAGGAGAGCAGGCATGATGTCGGATGAAGAACGGGCTCAGGCCTTCCTCGGAAAATGGAGCAGCACCATGCACTGGGTCTACGACGACATGGCACAGGCCGCCGATACGTGGCGGCGGCACGGAATCAAGGGGCTTCCACCTTCGACCCCAGGTGCGCAGGCCCTGCTGGAGCCCTGCGTGCGCCGGGACGCGCAGTTCCACGCCCGGCTGCGGGAGATGGCTCAATGACCTCGCGCTACGACCCGCAGGCCCTCGCAGCCTGCAGCCTGGGCCAACTCGCTGCCCTGGTGCGCAGTGA
>JBKICO010000345.1:0-5328 GCA_046567065.1 Acidobacteriota bacterium | reverse complement strand
GCTCCATTTAAAATAGCAATCCCCCCGGGCCGCCAAGGCCCGGGGGGATTGCAACACATCCAACAATTCGAAAATATTACGTTCTCGACGCGAAGCCGTTTGGGGTTCCAAGGGGCGAAGCCCCTTTGCCGCCGGAGGCCCCTCCTCAACGGTCTTATCCCACCGATCCTGAGGCTCGGGCCGAACCGGACACAGCCCTGACGGGGGAGTTGCCCCCCTCTACATCATCTGCTTCATCAGCCCGGCGGACTGGCCAGCCACCAGCTTGCCCTCACGGGTGACGATCAGGTCCTCGACGGGCACGTTGGTCCCGGCCAGCTCGGCGGCCTGGTGCACCAGCGCGGCCAACCCGGTGCAGCAGGGCACCTCCATGCGCAGCACCTGGACCTTCTTGAGCCCGGCGCCCCTGAACATGGCCACCAGTTTCTGCAGGTAGGGCTGGGGATCGTCGAACTTGGGGCAGGCGATCATGACGACCTTGCCACCCAGGCGGCTGTTGAAGTCCGGCAGGGCCACGGGCGCACAGTCGGCGGCGATGACCACTTCGGCTCCGCGCAGGAAGGGGGCATCGGCCGGGACGAGCCTGAGCTTCACAGGCCAGTGGCCGAGCTGCGAAGCCTGCTCGGCCTTGGCGAAGCCGGGTGCGGAAGAAGCAACGGGGGCGGCGGCCTGGGGCGCGCGGTTCATGGTCATCATGTTGGAGCCGGGGCAGCCGCAGCCCAGCTTGGGCGCGGGCTTCTCGGCGGCCTTCATGGCCTCCAGCTCGTGGTGCACGGCTTCCTCGTCGAACTCGTCGGCCTCGCGCTCGATGACCTTGAGCGCGCCCATGGGGCAGTGGCCCAGGCAGGCGCCCAGCCCGTCGCAAAGTTTGTCGGCCTTGAGCTTGGCCTTGCCGTCAACGATGCTGATGGCGCCCTCGGCGCAGTTGGGCAGGCACTCGCCGCAGCCGTTGCACAGTTCCTCGTCTATCTGCACGATCTTACGAATCGCTTTCATCTTCCTTCCTCCGTTCGTCGGTTGGCCACCATATAGGCGCGGCCGAGGCCCCAAGCTTTGACGCACATCACATGGTGCCAAGAAAATGCATTTTTCATCATTTTCCCGCCGAAAGCCAGATGCCCAGCCCAACGGCCAGGCAGCCCAGAGCCTGGCCGCTCGTCGGCGCGACACCGGAGAGCAGCCAGCTCGAGAGCACCGCGCTCACGGGCATGAGCCCGGTGATGACGGCCGCCTGGCTCGCGCTGGCGCTGCCCACGCCCCTGAACCAAAGCACGTAGCCACCGGCGGTGACCAGCACGCCCAGGGCCGCCACGGCAAGCCAGGCCCCGGCTCCGGCCCCGAACGTGCCTGCGGCATCGAGATTCCAGAGCGCCCAGGGCATCACCATGAAAAATCCCAGCATGGTGATGCGCCGGGCGGCCTCCAGGGGCGTAAGCCAGGAGGGAAGCCACTTGAGGGCCAGCAGGAACACGGACTCCCCGGCCACGGCAGCCAGGAGCAGGGCGTCGGAACCGGAGGGTGACCAGGCCGAGCCAGAGCCAGAGACTAGGCCAGAGCCAGAGCCGATGCCGAAGGCGTCACGCGCGGCCAGCACGCCCGCCACGCAGAGAATCACGCCGCCGAGCGCGCGCAGCCCCGGGCGCTCCCTGAACAGTATCACCCCGAGCAGGACCATCACGGCAGGAGTGGCGCTGGTGAACACGCCCGCGGCGGCTGCCCCGCCGCCCTCCATGCCCAGCCAGAGGCAGGCGTTGAAGACCACTACGCCGCACAGGGCCTGCAAGGCCAGCACGGCCCAGTGGCGGGGCTCAAGGGGAGGAATGTCCTTACGCCCTGGGCTCAGCGCGCGCAGCACGGCCCAGGCCAGCACCAGGCGCACCGCCAGAACCTGCGGCAGGCCCATGCCCCGCAGGGCCACCTCGCCCAGCGGGGCCGTGGCCCCCACCAGGAGCATGGCCAGGCACATGGAGAGCAGCGGAAAACGGGGGCGCATCGCCGCTACGGCGGGAGCGGCTTCCCCGGAAGGGACATCGGAAATAATATCGGCGGAAACGGAAGACGGCATGGGAAACCTCCAGGGAACTTCTGGAGGCGTGCCCTGCCACGGCGCTGCCTCAGCGGTCTTGAACGATCTTGCGGTAGGCCCCGGGGGTCAGGCCCAGGATGCGCCGGAAATGGCGGTTGAGGTGGCTCTGGTCCGCGAAGCCGGAATCCAGAGCGGCCTGGGCGGCGCTCTCGCCGCGCTCCAACAGGGCGCGGGCGCGGTTCACGCGCAGTTGCACCTGGTATTCATGGGGCGCGAGCCCCACGGACTGCCTGAACACCCGGTTGAGATGGAACCCGGAGAGGCCCGTGGCCTGGGCCAGTTCCTCCAGCGGGACGGATTCGGTGAAGCGCTCGAGCAGGATGTCCTTCACGGCGCGCACGGCCCCGGGCTCGCGCAGGGGGAGCCTTCCCCTCCTCCCATCGGCGTGGCGGGCGATCCAGGCCCCGAGCACGCCCACAAGCCTGCTCTGGCGCTCCAGGAGGGTGGTCTGGCCCTGGTCCAGGTCACGGTGCAGGGCGCCCAGGGCCGCCGCCAGTTCGGGGTCGCGCAGCACCCCGGCCCCGAAGTCGGGAAGCTGGCCCGGCTTGCCGCCCAGTTGGGCGGCCACGGCGGCCACGGTCCGGGGCTCCAGGTAGAACATGCGGTAGCTCCAGCCCAGGGGCGTGCCGGGCCAGCCGTCGTGCACCTCGCCCGGGGCCACCATGTTCACCTCCCCGGCGCGGGCCATGCAGTCGCGCCCGAGGTAGCGGAAGCCCAGCGCCCCCTCCACCAGCACGCCCACGGCGTAGCCGTCGTGGAAGTGCCTGGCGTAACGCGTGGCGCAGCGGCTGGCCCGCAGCAGGTCAACGCCGTCCAGGCCGGGGGCGCGCCACAGCCTCAGGTCCGGCCCGTTCAACGCCCGGCCCCCAGGGCTTTGGGTCCGCCGTCCTGCCCGTAACCGGCGATGATCCGGCCCAGGGCGGCCTGCTCCTGCTCCAGGCGCTCCACTACCCGCTGGGAGCGTGCCGTGTTGGAGGCGATCTCTTCGGCCAGGTTCGAGACGGCCTCCACGGCCTGGGCCACCTGCTCCATGGCCTGGGCCTGGGTGCGCGCGTCGCCGGAGATGGCGGCCGTCTGCCCGGCGGAGCGGCCCACGATGTCCACGATGGAGGCGAAGACCTCGCCCGACTCGCGGGAGAGGCCCGTGGCCAGCGAAATGGCCCGAACGGCCTCGTCCATGCGCTCCACGTTGCGTTTTGCCCCTTCCTGGATGGCGTGCACCGAGCGGTTGACCTCCTGGGTGGCGGTCATGGTCTTTTCGGCCAGCTTGCGCACCTCGTCGGCGACGACAGCGAAGCCCCTGCCCGCCTCGCCCGCGCGCGCGGCCTCGATGGCGGCGTTGAGGGCCAGGAGGTTGGTCTGGTCGGCGATGTCGGCGATGGTGGTCAGGATGGCCCCGATGGCCTGGCTCTGCGCGCCCAGCTCATGCATGGAGGACGCCAGGGCCCTGGCCTGGGAGTCCACGGCCTCGATGGCCTCCACCGAGCGCTCCACCACGCCCGCCCCTGCCCTGGCTCTGCCGCTGGCGTCCTCGGCGAGCCCGGCGACTTCTTCGGCCAGGTGCGAAACGTGCGAGAGGGAGGCGTTCATGGCTTGCACCTCGCGGGAGGTGCCCTCCACGCGCCTGCGCTGCTCCTGTGCGCCCTGGGCGGACTGGGTGAGCCCCACGCAGAGCTCCTCCACAACGCCGCCGATGCTCTGGGCCGTGTGGCCCATGGCCGTTGCCGCGGCCTGCTCGCCCTCGCGCCTGGCGCTCTCGGCCCGCTCCAGGGCCTCCCGGGCGATGCCGGTCTGCTCCCCGGCCTGGCGGGCCTGTTCACCGGCTTCGCGGGTCTTGTCCTCGGCCAGGGCCAGGCTCTCGCGCAGGCGTTCAACCATGGAGCGCATGGCGTCGCGCAGCACGCGCAGCTCGGCGTGGAAGGCCACAGGCGGCACCGTGGCGGCCAGGTCGCCCCCGGCCACGGCCACGGAGTAACGCGCCAGGGCGTCCACCTGGCGGCCCACGAAAGTCCTGGTGAGCCAGAGGGTCAGCAGCAGGCCCGCCACGAAAACGCCGCCCAGGCCCAGGGCGCACCACAGGCGCAACTGGTTCATCTTGGCCTTGATGTCGTCGATGTAGACTCCGGAGCCGACGAGCCAGCCCCAGTCCTTGATGATCACGCCGTAGGAGAGCTTGGGCCACACCCCGCTGCTCACGCCGTTTTGCGTGGGGCGGGGCCAGGAATAGGTGATGAAGCCGTCCCCGGTGTCGCCCGCGGCGCGCAGAAGCTCGGTGAAAAGATTGCCCTTGCCCCCGGCCACGGGCACCAGCTCGCCTTTGAGGCCCTTCTGCGAGGACGTGGCGCAGGCGAACTTGGGGTCGTCCAGCACCTTGCCGTCCAGGGCGGGCACCGTGGGGTGCATGACCATGCGCGGCACCGGGGTGGTGAGGTCGTTGATCCAG
Organism: Acidobacteriota bacterium; assembly: GCA_046567065.1. Lineage (GTDB taxonomy): Bacteria > Desulfobacterota > Desulfovibrionia > Desulfovibrionales > Desulfovibrionaceae > Fundidesulfovibrio. Next base: position 799 of record JBKICO010000345.1, on the reverse strand, counting down.
AAATAGTCGTTGTTGCCGTAGCGCATGCCCTTGATGCGCGCGGTGGCCCTGCGCTTGGCCTCGCCCAGGTCCATCTCGCCGCGCTTCACCTGGCCGTCGTAGTCCTTGATGAGGGAGGTCACGGAGCCCACGAGGTTGTGCAGGTTCTCCTTGTTGATCTCTATCAGCTCGCTCTCCATTCTGGGGAGCACGAGCCCGAAGAGCAGCAGGGCGAATATTGCTGTGGAATAGACCGAGATGGAGAGGAACTTGATGGTGAGCCGGGAATCGGCGAGCCTGCCGAGGACCGAAGAAGCCATGGCGGGTCCCTCCAGTGCGCGTTCAGTTGGGGCAACATGCTATTTTTGTTCAAACTGCATCGCTTCGCCGCAAAAGTAAAGGGCGGCCCACGGGGGGCCGCCCATGAATACGGCGATGCGGCAATTGCTTAGCCGAACAGCTTGCCCTTGCCCTCGATGAGGTCCGTGACCACGCCGGGGTCGGCCAGGGTGGAGGTGTCGCCCAACTGCCCGATCTCGCCCTCGGCGATCTTGCGCAGGATGCGGCGCATGATCTTGCCCGAGCGGGTCTTGGGCAGGCCCTGGGCGAACTGGATGACGTCAGGGGTGGCGATGGGCCCGATCTCGGAGCGCACGTGCTTCTTGAGCGCGGCCAGCAGCTCGTCGGTGGCCTCCACGCCCTCCTTGAGGGTGATGTAGGCGTAGATGGCCTGGCCCTTGATGTCGTGGGGCATGCCCACCACGGCGGCCTCGGCCACGTCGGGGTGCGCCACCAGGGCGGACTCGATCTCGGCGGTGCC
>JBKICO010000344.1:0-4123 GCA_046567065.1 Acidobacteriota bacterium | reverse complement strand
CCCGGCGGTGGGCGTGGGCTCCATCTCCTCCGTGGCCAGGGGCAAGATCATGCTCTCGGCCTGGCTGCTGGGCTGGGCCAAAGCCAAAGGGCTCACCCCGGCGCTGCTGACCAGCCCCGGCGACGGCGAGCCTGACGACATGCCCCTCTCCGTGCAGCCGGGCACGCCCCCGGCACTGTGCGGCACCGAGGCGGGGCTGCTCTCGCTCTACCACCCCGAGGCGGTCATCCTGGCCGACGACCACCCCGTGCGCGCGGGCAAGTCCGCCTGGGAGGCGGTGCGCCCGGACCTGTTCATCCTGCACGACCTGTTCTCCGACCTCTCCGTGCGGCGCAAGTGCGACATCGTGCTGCTTAGCCCCCACGACCTGGACAAGGGCTGGAACCGCCCCGTTCCCGCCGGATTCTGGCGGGAGGGCGTCACGGCGCTCAAGCGGGCCGGGGCCTTCGTGGTGCACCTCTGGCCCGATGAGCTGCCCCTGCGCGAGGCTCTGGCCAAACGCAGGCTGGAGCGCTTCGAAAAACCGGTGTTCACCGTGTGGCCCAAGATCTGGCAGCTTCGCGGCCCCGGCGGAGAGGCCGCCGAAAGCCTGGGGGGCGAGCCCTACATGCTGGTGGCCCCGCATTCGAGCCAGGACGTGGCCGCCAAGGCGGCGCAGCAGTTCCTGGGTTTGCCGCCCCGGCTGCGCGTGGCCTTCCCGGACGGGCACCGCTTCTCTCCGCAGGACCAGCAGCAACTGGCCGCCGACGCCGCCCGCATGAAGACCCCCCACGTGCTGGCCACCCCCGAGGCGGCCCTGCGCCTGGGCGATGTGCCCGGGCGCACCCTCTGGACCTGGGATCCGGAAGTGGTCCTCGGCCCGTGCCTGCTCACGGGCGCGCGCTTCACACCCTGGTGGGAGAACACCTGGGTGGACATTCTGCACGGCGCCTGATCCCGCTCACGCCCCTGCCAACCGGCCTCCCCGCGCCCGGCGTTGACATCCCGCACGGCGCCTGATCCCTCCTTCCGCTACCTGCCATCAGTATTTTTGGGCATTCCTCCGCTGGACTATGCAACAGGTTTTCACTATTTTTTCGCCCGGGCGCTATTTTTGGCTGCCCGCAAAATCATAATTTTACGATCAAGGATGCACCTATGCGCAATTTGAAACTCGGGGTGAAGATAGGCCTGGGGTTCGGCGTACTCATACTGATATCCGGGCTGCTCGGGGGCATGGCCATGTGGAACATGCTCGCGGTGGGCAAACAGGCGGACCGGCTGGCCCTCGAGGTGGCCCCGCAGGTCGCCGTGGCGGGCGAGATCGAGAGCTCCGTGCAGGAGACCATGCTCAACACCCGCAGTTACGGGCTGACCGGCGAGGAACGCTACTGGGAGCTGAGCCTCAAAGGCTTCGACGCGGTGGAGAAGGGCCTGTCCGCTGCAACGGAGCTGGCCAAAAAATATCCCGGCCTGACCCAGCTCAAGCAGAACACCGAAAAAGCCGCCGCCGCTTTCGGCGAATACAAGAAATACACGATCCAGACCAACGAGCTGGCCAAGACGCAGCAAGCCAACCGGAAAAACATGGAGGCTGCGGCGGCGGCCTTCGTCATGAACACCGATGACTTCTACACAAGCCAACGCGATGCCGGCATGGCGGACATCGAGGCCAAGGCCGACGCTTCGGTGCTCAAGGACCGCCTGCGTAAGCTGGACCTCATGCAAGACATCATCATGGACGGCAATGCCATACGCATCGCCAACCTGACCTCCATCGGCAACCGTGACGCCAGGCATGTCAAGGAGGCCCTGGGCCGCTTCGACTCCATCCAGAAGAGCCTGGACATCGTCCGACCCTTGACCCGCAAGGAGGACAACCTCAGGCAGCTCGACGCGCTGAAGAAGGCCCTGGATAACTACAGGGAGACGATCACCGTCACGGTCCGCAACATGGAGCAGGCCGAGGAGCTGGCCAAAAAGCGCACCCAATACGCCGAGGCCATGCTCGCCGCGGCCAAGGAAACAGCCGCCGCCGGGGTGAAGCTCACGCAGGACGCCACCACTACCGCCTCCCAGGACCTCGCCACCGCCTCCAAGGTCATGTCCGCCGGCCTCGTGGCCGCCTTGCTGCTCGGCGTGGTGGTCGCCATCGTCATCACCAGGGGCATCACCGTTCCGGTTATCAAGGGTGTGGCCTTCGCCAAGAAGATGGCCGAGGGCGACATGACGCAGGAACTCGACGTGGACCAGAAGGACGAGGTCGGCGTGCTGGCCGACTCCCTGCGGGCCATGGTGCAGCGCCTGAGCGAAGTGATGGGCGAGGTGGTGGAGGGGGCCAACAACGTGGCCTCGGGCAGCCAGCAGCTTTCCGCCACGGCGGAGTCGCTCTCCCAGGGTGCTTCCGAACAGGCCGCCAGCGTGGAGGAGGTCTCCTCCTCCATGGAGGAGATGGCCTCCAACATCCAACAGAACGCGGAAAACTCCGTGCAGACAGAGTCCATGGCCCTCAAGGCCGCCAAGGACGCCGAAGAAGGCGGCCAGGCCGTGGTGCGGACCGTGGGGGCCATGAAGCAGATCGCGGAGAAGATCTCCATCATCGAGGAAATCGCCCGCCAGACCAACCTCCTGGCGCTCAACGCCGCCATCGAGGCCGCCCGCGCGGGCGAGCACGGCAAGGGCTTCGCGGTGGTCGCGGCCGAGGTGCGCAAGCTGGCGGAGCGTTCGGGCCACGCGGCGGCCGAGATATCGTCGCTGTCCTCCGAGTCCGTGGCAGTGGCCGAGAAGGCCGGGCAGATGCTCGGGGCCATCGTGCCCGACATCAAGAAGACGGCGGAGCTGGTGCAGGAGATCGCGGCGGCCTCCCGGGAGCAGAACGCCGGGGCGGACCAGATCAACAAGGCCGTGCAGCAGCTCGACCAGGTGATCCAGCAGAACGCCTCCGCCTCGGAGGAGATGGCCTCCACCTCGGAGGAGCTCTCCAGCCAGGCCGAGCAGCTTATGGCCACCGTGAGCTTCTTCAAGCTCAGGAACGCCTCCATCCGGAGCGTGCCCAAGGCGCTGCCGTCCATGGGCATGCTGCCGCGCCCCGGGGCGGCCATGCGCAAGGCCGCTCCCCCCCGCAAGGGAGTGGAACTGAACATGGGGCCGGATAGCCCCGGCGACGACGATTTCGAGAAATTCTAAGCCCGGGAGCGCGAAGTGAGCGAAAGCACCAACCAGTATCTGACCTTCACCCTCGGGGAGGAGGTGTTCGCTCTGGACATCGCCTCGGTGCGCGAAGTCCTGGAGCTGAGCACCATCACCAAGGTGCCGCGCACCCCGGAGCACATCCGGGGGGTCATCAACCTGCGCGGCAGGGCCGTGCCCGTGGTGGACGTGCGCCTCAAGTTCGGCATGCCCGCCGCCGAGAACACGGTGGACACCTGCATCATCATCGTGGAGGTCAGCCTGGGCGGCGAACAGGCCGTGCTCGGCGCGCTGGCAGACTCCGTGCGGGAGGTGATGGACATCGAACCCGGAGACGTGGAGCCCGCGCCGCGCATGGGCACATCCGTCAGGGCGGACTTCATCAAGGGAATCGGCAGGCATGGGGAGAACTTCATCATCCTGCTGGATATCGACCGGGTGTTCACGGAGGAGGAGCTCTCCCAACTGGCTTCATCCGTGGGAGGCGGCCAGCCCGGCTGACAGGCGCGGGCTTTTGCAACGCAGGGTCCGCCCGGCTCAGGCCGGGCGGTTTTTTTTCGAACGGGGCCTAAACTTCGGCGGGGCGAGGGCCGATAAGGCTGTTACGGACAGGCGCGTCCAACGGGCGCAGCCGCATGCGAGGTCAGCCATGTCGAACAAACTGGGATTCGAAACACCCGTGCAGCAGGGATTGGCGGTCAACCAGCTCATCCTGCAATACTTTTCCGTCGCGGCCCACAAGCGCTCGGCGGAATTCGAGGCCCAGGCCAGCGTCACCAACACCACCAACTCCCTGATGATGGAGGTGTTCAAGGGCCTCATCGCCAGCCGCAAGGTCTGATCCGGGCCTCGCGCGCGTTACGGGCAGGGGGGAGGCAGGCCGGGACGTCATCCGTTTCTGAGCGGCCTTGCGTCCCATCCACCGCGTTTATTCGCCTCGCGCCGCTCCGTCCGT
>JBKICO010000343.1:0-3645 GCA_046567065.1 Acidobacteriota bacterium | reverse complement strand
ATGGCGTTGGCCATGAGCATGGTCTCCGTGATCTCAAGGTTCAGCAGGTGGCCGGGCAGCCCGTGGGTACCCAGCTCGCGCGCCACCTCCTGCACCAGCCCGGCGTCGCAGAACTGCTTGGGCGAGAGGTTCACATGCACGATCATGGGCTGCCCGGGGCCGAGGGTGTCGTGCCAGCGGCCCGCGTAACCGCAGGCCCGGGCGAGCACCAGCCGCCCCAGCGGCAGGATGAGCCCGGTCTCCTCGGCCAGGGGGATGAACTTGGAGGGGGGGATGGCCCCGTGCACCGGGTGGCGCCACCGGGCCAAGGCCTCGAAGCCGTGGAGCCTGCCGGTTTCCAGTTCCATGATCGGCTGGAAGTGGACCTCGATCTCCTGCCTTTCGATGGCCTGGCGGAGGTCCAGCTCCATGTTCAGGACGCGCAGGGCCTGTTCCCCCAGGCGCGGGGTGTAGACCTTGAACTTGCCCGCGCCCTTCTTCTTGGCGTCATACATGGCGATGTCGGCGTCGCGCAGGATGTCCTCGGGTTTCTGGCCTTTCGGGTTGATCGAGATGCCGATGCTCGCCTGGACGATGAGCCCGAATCCCGACACCGAGATGCGCTGGCGGATGCAGGCCCGGATGCGCTTGACCACCTGGATGACCTCGCGCCGCGTGCGCAGGTTCTCCAGCAGGATGGCGAACTCGTCGCCCCCGAGCCGGGCCACCGTGTCGCCTTCGCGGATGCATTCCCCGAGGGTGCGCCCGAAGGTCTTGAGCACCTCGTCGCCGCATTCGTGACCCAGGCTGTCGTTGATGATCTTGAAGCGGTCGAGGTCCAGGAACACCACCGCGAAGAGGTAGCCGGGGTTCGCGCGCGAGGCCATGATGGCCTGCTCCAGGCGGTGCAGGAGGTGCGTCCTGTTGGGCAGCCCGGTGAGGGTGTCGTTGAACGCCAGCGAGGTGAGCTGGCCCATCTGATGGCCCAGGGTCCCGGCCATGGTGTTGAAGGTGTTGAACACGGCCTGGAACTCGTCGAACCGCGCCGAATCCGCGTCCACGCGGTGCCCCAGGTCCTTCTGGAGCATGTGGGCCTCGCTCGCGATGCGCTTCACCGCCCTGGACAACTGGGAGCAGTGGGCGATGAACAGCACCGCGAACAGCACGATGACGGCGATGAAGGTGGTCTGCAGGATGTCCGACCAGAGCTGGGCCTTGCGCACCTCGGCGTCCTGCGCGGCCAGGAACTTCTGCGTGGTGACGTTCAGGGCCGCCTTGCTCTCGTCCAGCAGCCGCAGAAGGCGCACGCGCTCCCTGGCCATCTCCACCAGCCCGGAGAAGGACTGCTCGAAGGTTTTGCCGGTGAGCAGCAGCTCCTCGATCAGCAGGCCGTCCTGCGCGTCCAGGGAATAGTCCTCGAAGGCGGAGATGGCGGCGTTGAACCTGGCCATGTGTTTCTGGAACAGTTCCCCGACCCCCTCCGGCCCGGCCTGCTGCAGCTTGAAGAACACGGCGTGTATGTCGAAGAGGGAAGTGTAGATGTTCAGGGATTCCCGGATGATGGCCAGCTCGGTGTTGGCGGTTTCGTTCAGCCTGCGCTGGGGGTCCCGGCCGGGTGGCGGAGGGGCTGAGATGGCCTCCCGGTTGACCAGGTTCTGCAGGAAGGTGGCATGGTGCTGGTGGATGTAGCGGACGCCGTCGGTGATATCGAGCAGCTTGGAGAAAACCTCGGTATGTTCGTCCTCCATGCGCCGGGTCAGTGTCAGGAGCTGGTCGAATACGGCCCCGCGCGCGGCCAGCAGCCGCTCGACCTCGGGAGGCAGGTGGCCCTTGTAGTGCTCGGATATTCCCAGATGGCCGGAGGCCATCGAGACGGCCCCGCCCCGCAGGGCAGCCTCCTCGTCGGCGTCGAGGCTGCTCAGGGCCTTGTCCAGCCGGAGCACCTCCTGGGTGCGCTCCTGGATGTGGGTATCGACCCGTTTCAGAACCAGCATGGAGATGGTCAGCACCACGAGCAGGCACATCAGAACCACGAGCTGGTACAGGCGGGTTCCTATCGATGGCAGAGGCATCGGCCCACCCCGCCTATTCTATGGGGAGCTTGCTCTTGATCCATCCGCGCATGCCGAACTCCAGCCCTTTCACGTTGGTATAGCCGTAGCGGCTCAGGTAGCGCATGGCCACGTCGTCCCGGTTGCCCGTCTCCGTGATGGTGACCACGAGCCCCTCCTTGGGGATGCGGGCGCGTTGCTCCGGCAGGCGGACGTCATCCAGCAGGCAGGTGATCACCGGGCAGCGCGTCTTGATGCGCTTCAGGCCGCCCGCCGCCTCTTCCAGTGAATTCTCGACTCGGAAATCGAGGATGGTCAGCAGCGGGTTTCCTCGTTCGTCCAGGCAGTTCTCGCTACGTTGCATGATGGCGCAGACTTCCTCCCCGGTTATCATCGCGCCGGAATATTCAGGCAGCGGGTCGGTGGAGGCCACGGGCAGCCCGGCCTGCTTCCAATCCTTGATGCCGCCGTTGTAGATCTTGATGTTCGTGTAGCCCTGGTTCTTGATGGCGACCGCCACCTTGTAGGCGAATACTCACCTGGAACCCACTCAGTAGAATACGAGGCTCTTGGCCTTGTCGCCCCCGAGCACCGGCTCGTAGTCGGCCACGCGGGTCCAGGGCAGGCTCACGGACCCCGGGATGTGCTCGTGGTGGTAAATGATGTCGTCCAGGGTGTTGACCAGCAGGAAGTCCTCGCCGGTGCCCGCCTCGCGGGCGGCGAGCATCTCCCGGACCTGCTCGGTGGTCACGATGTCGAAACGGTCGAAGGCGGAAGCGGGGAACGCCCACAACAGGAACGCCAGCAGCGGGACCATGAGGTGTTTCATCGCCCATCCCTCGCAACGCGTTGAGGTTGTCCGGTTGGCCCTGACTCCATTCGCATTGCGGGGAATACGGCGTCGGCAATGGTCAAGCGTCGTCAGAGGCGGATCGTCGCCAGGCCGTGCGCCGCGGGATGCCCCGGGCTGCCACGGGCTGCCACGGGCCGCATCCGCAACCCTTTGGCCTGAGAATCCATGAATATCAATTTGGGCCAGTGTGGCAACCGAAATATTATGCGGGCGGCATCACCCGCTCGGTGGACAGCGATATGGCGAGGCCGTAATAAATTGCCGGTGAAAGATGCATCCCGGGATGCCGTGCCCGCTGTTGCCGCGCCCGCCTGCCCGTCGGGATATCCGCACGCTCCGCCGGTGAGGCCCGCCCCTGGGCGATGGTTGCGCCTGCAACCCAAACAATGGAGCATCCGATCCGCAACAAGGAGGAGCGCCATGGATCTCGCCATCAGCACCACCCGCCTGCTTGAGTTGCTGGGCCACGACGAAGAGCCGTTCGGCGTACACTACGCCGGCGAAAAGCCCGAGGGCGGCTTCGGGCCGAAACCGGGGGAGATTTTCAGCCGCGAACGCGAGGCCGCCGGGCAGATCGACTGGGGCAGGGCCTTCGGAACCTTCTCCTGCATCGTGGGCAACATCTGGCTGGCCAGGAAGAAAGGGAGGCCCGCCTGGATCAGCCTTGAGGAGTGCGGCTGCATGGGCGGCGGCTACTACTCGGGCGTCTATGCGCCCTACGTGGAGATGATCGTCTCCTACGTCAGCACGGGCATCCCCGGC
>JBKICO010000342.1:0-6459 GCA_046567065.1 Acidobacteriota bacterium | reverse complement strand
GCGGCTCCATCCAGGACCTGCGCTTCGAGCTGGACATGCTGGAGGTCTCGCGCCTGCTTGCGCTCTCGGTGTGGACCGACATCTGGGAGAGGGACCAGTTCGAACCCGGCATCGAGGAGGTGGAGAAGCACATGATGGCGGCGGGCGCCTTCGACGACCTGCGCCGCGTGCTGAACCCCAACCGCCCGAAGTCCATGAAGATCCTCTACCTGCCCGACAACGCGGGCGGGCTGATGTTCGACATCAGGGTCATCAAGGTGCTCGTCAGCATGGGCCACAGGGTGATCCTGGCCCTCAAGGAGGGGTTCTACTTCGACGCCCCCACGGTCTGGGACGCCGAGGAGGACCCGGTGCTCAGCCAGAGCCTTGCCGAGGCCCGGTTCTGGAGCGGCAACCAGATGACCAAGAACGCGCTGCTGCAGGCCATCAAGGAGAACCCCCTCCTGGTCATCTCCGACGGCAGCCGCGAGCGACTCAACCTCTACAAGGTCAGCGTGACCTTCGCCCGGGCCTGGAAGGAGTGCGACCTGGTCATCGCCAAGGGCGTGCTGAACCACAGGCGGCTCATGCTCACGCGCACCGAGTTCACGCGCGACGTGCTCTGCGTGCACCGGGACGAAAAGGGCGTGCTCAAGGTGCAGGCCAAGCCCAAGCCCGCGACGCTCCGGGTGTTCACCGAGCCCGAGATCACGGCCAAGGCCGAGGCCATCATCGCCAGGATGCGCTCTGAGAGGGCCGCCGGCAAAACCATCATGTTCTACTCGGCCATCGTCGGCTCCGTGCCCCATGAGACGGAGACGGCCATCGCCATCCTCACGGCCTTCGTCAAGCACCTGCGCTCGCGCCTGGCGGGCACCTACGTCATCAACCCGGCCGAGCACTTCGAGGAAGGCCTCGACGCCGACGACCTCATGTTCATGTGGGAGAAGGTGCAGCGCTCCGGGCTGATAAACGTCTGGCGCTTCCAGACCTACGAGGACATCGAGCAGGCCTTCGTGCTCATGGGCCGCCCCGTGCCGCCGGTCTGGACCGGGAAGGACGCCACCTTCTCCACAGGCTGCACCAAGGAGATGCACATCGCCCTGGACATGCAGCGCACGCACCCGGAAATGCAGATCATCGGCCCCAACCCGGAGAAGTTCTTCCGCAGGCGGGAGTACGGCGTGGGCAAGTTCTTCGACGCGGCCATCGCGGCCAGGTAGCCGCCCCGGGGCGCGCCTTCGGCTTCAAGCATTCCTTGAGCTTTCCCGGTTCCGCAGGCCGGCGCCGGGGGGCGTCCGGCTCACCCTGCGGCATTCAAGCGCTGCTTGAGCTTTGGGGCCTCGCTGTCCCAGCTCTGGGTGACGGCCCGCCTTTTCTTGTACCGGAAGTCGCAGGCCTCGCCGCCCTGGGCCAGGGTGTCCCCGCGTGAAAGCCCCGTGCCCTGGAGGCTGGAGCGGGGGAAGTCGTTGATGCAGAAGTAGGGCGCTACGTCCTCCTCCCCTTGGGAGCGGAAGAACTTGAGCGCGCCGCACTCGCTGTAGTTCAGGCCGATGTCGTAGTCCTGGCCGTCCCCCCGCCAGACGGTCGCGACCCAGTCCTCCGGGTAGGTCCGCAGGTGGGTCCACTGCGCCCAGGCCACGGTGACGGCGTAGCCTTCCGGGCTGAAGAAGGCCTCCCCGGCAGCCTTGAGCGCGGCCGGCGGGGTTGCGCGCAGGCCCTCCAGGCAGAGATCGTAATACAAGCGCCCGGCGTCCGCTGCGGTCAGGCCGTGGGCCTTCATGGCCTTGGAGATGGCCGCCAGCCAGCCCGCGTACACGATGTAGGGCTGGTTGCGGTTGGCCTCGCCGCCAATCTCGGGCATGGCGCCGATCATGGGGGCGAAGGCCTCCAGGGCATCGCGGGCCACGGAACCGGCCTTGTCCGTGCGGGGCGCGAGGCGTTGGCCCACCTCGCCGCAGACCCCGGCGAACTCGGCAAGCATCCGCTCCCGGTTGGCCTGGTAATAGGGGAGGGGAGAAGCCCACCCCGCCAGAGGCAGGCAACAGCCGCAGGCGGCCGCGAGGCCCGCCGCGATGAACCGGCGTCTGCCGAATGGTGCGCCGTGGGTCGTGGACATCGATGCCTGCCTTTGTGGGGGTGGATCAGGAAATGCGCCGCCGCTGCCGTCGGGAGCGCCCATCCGCTCGATGAAAATCTTTCGGCCCCGCCCGGGCGGGTGTCAAGCTGCCACGAGGGCCGGGCACACCGGGCGGCCCGGAATTCCCCTTCGCGGCCATCTGTTTTTCGGGGCTGGTTTATGTTAGGCTCAACACAATGAGCAGGTATTCCTCAGCAAAGCGGCCCAGTGCCGCCCCCTGCGGGTGCGGCGCATGAGCCTGGGGGGCGTCAAGCCGCCCGTGGTGCGCCTGCGCCTCTGGCTGGAGACGGAGGAGGGCATGTTCTTCGGCACGGGCCGGGGCATGCTCCTGGAGGCCGTGGAGCGCAACGGCTCGCTCAAGAAGGCCGCCGAGGAGCTGGGCATGTCCTACCGGGCGGCCTGGGGAAAGATCCGCGCCTCCGAGAAGGTGCTGGGCGTTATGCTCATCGAGCAGGCGGGCAGCAAGAAGGGCGGGCACATCCTGACCCCGGCGGGCAGGCTCCTGGTGGACAAGTTCCGCCAATGGTACGACGCGGTGGAAGGCATCGCGGTGGAAAAGGCCCGCGAAATATTCCCCTGGGAGTGCCGCGCCTTCGGGGATGCCCACAGTGAGCGCAGATGCCGCAAGGCCGCCCAGGGCGGCACGCAGGAAGAGGGCGGAGAGGGCTGAGCCCTCAGAGCGCCTTGCGCATCAGGCGGAGCCCCCAAGCCTCGGGAGTGCCTGGAGGTCCAACCGGCTTGAAGCCCAGGGCCGCGCACATGGCCTCGGCCCGGAGGTTGCCGGCCTCGCAGTAGAGCTCCAGGGCGGTTCCGCCCGTATTGACCACCTCGGCCGCCACACGGCCCAGCAACGCCCTGGCCACGCCCGCGCTGCGGTTCTCGTAGCGCACCGCCAGATATTCCACGAACCATGTTCCCGGCGGGGCCGGGCCGCGCGCGCCGGACAGCGCCTCGGTGAAGGCCCGCTGGCGCTTGAGCGCACCTTCAAGCCAAGCGCCGTCCAGGCGCTCCGCCGCCCCGGACTCGGCCAGGGCCTCGGGCGAGAAGGGGAACTCCTCCATGCGCCCGGCCGGGCGCACCGTGACCATGCCGGAGCACACCCCGTCCACCAGGGCCACGTAGGCATTGCCGATGCGCCCGCAGAGCTGCGCCGGATGCGCCGCCAGCCGGGCCAGCAGGCGCAGCGCCTTGGGCCTCGGCAGGTCCAGGATGTGCTCGATGAAGCCGCGCAGCCGGTGGGCGCGGCTGGAATCCAGGATCATGGCCGCCAGGCAGGGGGCGTAGCCCGGCCCTGCGGCGTACACGGAAAGGGGCTCGGTGTTGTTGACGGGCATGCCAATCCATACAAACGAAGTATGGTTCTGGCAATCGCACCCGCCCGGAAAGGGCGCAGGCATCCCTCGCCTGCCGGGCGCGCGGCGCGGGGCCACACTCCCGCAGGCGCGAGGCCATCTCCGCCGCACCGCCGCCATACCGGCGTGGCGGCGCCGGGACATGGCGCATGCCCGCCATGCCGGTCCGCGTTTCTTTCAATCACGCCATGCCGTTGATTTCTTCCCGATTCATGCATGCCAGTAATTGATTCCTGTCTCGGTTCAATGTAATCATATTGGAGAGGTCTTTTCAGCACTCACGGCAGGCCAGTCCGCATGCCGTAATCAAGTGACGCGCAGCGTTACATCAGCATACGGAAACCCTAGGGGCAGTGCGACATTTTCGGACCGTTTTTTGGAAGTCATGGGCAAGGGGATGGCCCTGGCGGGCAGGCCCGGGGAGTGCGGCGGGCAGCTCGCCCAGGCGATCAAGGAGCTGACCGGCGCGGAAACCGTCCTGCTGATCGAGTGCCTTGAACACTCCGGGCTGAACCATCACAGGCTTGCAGCCGCGGTCCCGCCCCAGGCGGGACCGATCGCCATGCGTCAGGACATGGAAGGGCTGGCCATGCTGTCGCACGGCTACCAGCGGTCGACGGCCGTAGACCTCCTGAACGCGCGCGGCGAGGAGGCGGTGTTCCTGCGGGAGATGCGCGCACAGAACCTGGTGATCGTCCCCCTTCGTTACGCGGGCAGCCGCATGGGGGCACTCTTCCTGTTCGGCGTGAACGATCCGGACTGCCTTGGCGGCCTGCTGGACAGCCTGGATTCGTCGGCATGCCTTCTGGGCATGATCCTGCACAACGACTTCCTGTGCCAGAACCTCGAACACCTTGTGGACAGCCGCAGGGATGAGCTGATCCGCACTCACGAAGCCCTGCGTCAGAACGAGGAGCGCTACAGGGCGCTTTTCAGCGAAATGTCCGACCCGGTGCTTGTCGCCGAAGCGCATTCCGGGATCATCGTGGACTGCAACAAGGCCGCTCAGGCCTTCTTTGGTAAGCCGCGCAAGCAACTCATCGGTGCGCACCAGCGGAGCCTGCACCCCGAGCGTGAGATCGAGGGCGGCTTCAGCAGGAGCTTCGTCAGGCACTCCCAGAGCCCGGAGGAGGTGCTGGAGACCCGCGTTGTGGCCGCAAGCGGCCGCGTGCGTCTGGTGAACATCCGGGTGAGCAGGCTGATGCTGGGCGGCGTGACCTGCCTCATGGGCATCTTCCGCGACATAACGGAGCGGCGCAGCATGGAGCAGACCCTGACCTTCCTGGCCACCCGTTCGGAAAGCGGCGGCGGGCGGGGTTTCTTCGAATCCCTGGCGGAGTTCCTCTCCGAGACCCTGGAGATGGAGTTCGTCTGCATCGACAGGCTGCACGGCGACGGGCTGTACGCACGCACCCTGGCGGTCTATCACAAGGGCGTTTTCGAGGACAACATCACCTACGCCCTCAAGGACACCCCCTGCGCGGAAGTGGTGGACAGGGCCGTGTGCTGCTTCCCGCACGGCGTGTGCGACCTGTTCCCGGACGACCAGGTGCTCCGCGAAATTCAGGCCGAGAGCTATGCCGGCATCACGCTGCGCGATTCGGCGGGGCACACCACGGGGCTTATCGCGGTCATCGGGCAGCGCCCCCTGGAGGACATCCGCCTCGTCGAATCCATCCTGCATCTGGTCGGCGTCCGCGCCAGCGGCGAGCTGGAGAGGCTCATGGCCGAGGAGGCCACCGAGGCTTCGCTGCGCGACAAGGAGTTGCTGCTGCGCGAAATCCATCACAGGGTGAAGAACAATCTGCAGATCGTCTCCAGCCTGCTGAGCCTGCAGGAGATGAACCTGGAGAACGAGGACGCCATGCAGGTCCTGGCGGAAAGCCGCGGCCGGGTCGCCTCCATGGCCTTGATCCACGAACAGCTCTACCGCTCGCATACGTTCTCGAGGATCGGGGTGGAGGGCTACCTCAGGGAGCTGTTGCCGCGCCTGGTGTCCTCATTCAGCCGAAACCGGGACATACGCGTTGAGGTCTCGGCCCCCGAGGTGGATCTGAACATCGATCAGGCCATCCCGTTCGGCCTGCTGGTCAACGAGCTGGCCACCAATTCCCTCAAGCACGCCTTCAACGGCCGCGACAAGGGGGTGGTGCGCGTGGACGCGTCCCTGCGGGACGGCAGCCTGTTGCTTGCGTTCGAGGATGACGGGGTCGGCCTGCCGGTGGATTTCGACCCCTCCGAAGCGGGAACCCTGGGGCTTCAAATCGTCAAGCTGCTCGCGGGACAGTTGCGCGGCGAGTTCAGGGTCGAGGCCGGGCAGGGCACCCGTTTCGCGCTCCGCTTCCCGGTGCAGCCCACGGAAGCGCTGGGCTGCCAGTAGGCCGCCGGGTCCCGGCTCCGCCCCCGGCCCGGGTTGCGGTTCTTGACAATAACAGTTGGGAACTGCGAGTATTTTGTATGGATATTGCCGTTTCGTCCCCTGGTGCGCTCTCCGGGCCATGTGGAACGACTCCCCCCCGCGCCCCGCGTCCGCAACAGGACCGCGTGGGGGCTTTCCGCGCCCCAGGGCTGTCCGCCCTGTTCCTGCGTGCCGTGATTGTTGTCGCGGCGCTGGTTGCGAGCGTCTCGCTCCAGGTGTGCCCCCTCCTGGCCGCCGATTCCGCCGCCCAATCGCCCGGAATGCTCTCCGTCGTGCGCCTCCAGCTCAAATGGAAGCACCAGTTCCAGTTCGCGGGCTATTATGCGGCCGTGGAGAAAGGCTACTTCGCCAAGGAGGGGTTGAGCGTCCAGCTTATCGAGGGTGTCCCCGGGTTCACCCCTTCGGAACGGCTGTTCACCGGCCAGGCCGACTACGCGGTGGATTCCACCGCCATCCTGCTGCTGCGCCAGAAAGGCGTGAAGGTGGTGGCCCTGGCCGCTGTCTTCCAGCACTCGCCGAACATCCTGCTCACCCGGCGCGATAGCGGCCTGACCACCCCCCAGTCCCTC
>JBKICO010000341.1:2883-6026 GCA_046567065.1 Acidobacteriota bacterium | reverse complement strand
GTGATCTTCTCGGCCACGGATGTCACCGACCTGGTGGAGAAGGACGCCCAGCTCATCCAGGCCAGCAAGATGAAGACCCTGGGCGAAATGAGCGCGGGCATGGCACACGAGCTCAACCAGCCCCTCAACGCCATCAAGCTCGGCAGCGACTTCCTCAAGCTGGCCTCCGGGATGGACATGGCCCTGCCCAAGGAGAAGTTCCGGCAGGTTTCCGACGAGATCAGCGCCCAGGTGGACCGCGCCGCGGCCATCATCTCCCACCTGCGGGAGTTCGGCCGCCAGTCCGACCTGATGCCCGACAAGGTGGACATCCGCCAGCCCATCAAGGGCGTGTTCGCCATCATCGGGCAGCAGCTGGCCCTGCAGAACATCGGCGTGCGGCTCGAACTGGCCGAGGGCCTGCCCCTGGTGCTGGCCCACGCCAACCGCCTGGAGCAGGTGTTTTTCAACCTTGTGGCCAATGCCCGCGATGCGATACAAGCCTGCAAGCAGGGGGATGGGTCCATCCTGATTCGGTCCTTCATGGAAAACGGCCGGCTGGTCGTTTCCGTGACGGATAACGGATGCGGCATCCCCCCCAAGGACGTCACGAAGATTTTCGAGCCCTTCTTCACCTCCAAGCGGGCGGGCGAAGGCATGGGCCTTGGCTTGGCCATATCCTACGGCATCATCAAGGACTACGGCGGGGAGTTCCAGGTGGAAAGCGAAGTGGGCAAGGGCACCACGTTCAGGCTGCTTTTCCCTCCCGCGGCCCCGGCCCGCAACGGTGAGGTTTTATGACGCGCGTTCTGGTGATCGACGACGAAAAGCCCACCCTGGCCATGTTCGAGCTGCTGCTCCAGGCCATGGGCTACGAACCGTCCGTGGCCGAGTCGGGCGAGCAGGGCCTGGATATCTTCGCCCAGGGCGACTTCCCCATCGTGCTCACCGACATCAAGATGCCGGGCATCGACGGGCTGGAGGTGCTCTCGCGCATCAAGGCCATGCGCCCGGAAACCGAAATCATCGTCATCACCGGCCACGGCGACGTGGAACTGGCCCTGGCCGCGCTCAACCTGCGGGCCACCGACTTCATAGACAAACCAATCTCCCAATCGGCGCTGACCACGGCCCTGCACCGCGCCAGCGAACGGCTGAGCCGCAGCGCCAACGCGGTGGCCCCGGCCTTCCTGCGCTTGGAGGGCGAACTGGCCGTGCTTGAGATCACGGGGGCCAATTCCGGCAGCATGGACGACATCGCAGCCCAACTGGCAGACGCGCCGCAACTGCGCAAGCTGCTGGTGACGGTGGGGGAGTTCGCCTCGCTCAACGGGGCCGCCATCTCCGGGCTGGCCTCCATCCTGGAGTCGTTCAGGCTGCGCCACGGCAGCGCGGCCATCGCCTGCAAGCCGCTGAACTTCCGCCGCGTGTTCGAGGCGGCGGGCATCGCCGCCCTGGCCCAGGTGCACGAAACCACGGAAAAGGCCCGGCAGGCGCTGGGGTTGTAGGGCAGCGCTCAGGGCTCCCCGCAGCCATCCGCGCCGGAGCCCGGCTTTGTGGAACACATCCGAAGGCCGGCAGCCCCGCCGGCTCAGATCCGCTTCAGGCTCGGCAACCCAGGCCTGGTAGGTTCTGCCGTGTATGCCTTCCCCCTCCGCGCCGTCCCAAGGCCCGCCCTGTTGCGGGAAGGGGGGCGGGCAGAATAACATGCGACCCTTTCTTTCTTCGGAACGACTCCAAACCACTTACTTTTTTCCTGTTGACACACTTTCGTTTCCCAGATAACGCCGCCTAAATGCCATCACATATACTGGCCCGCATCATTGCGGGGGAGCGGACCGGTATATCGAACCTACTTGCGGGGCGCGTTTGAGGTCAGCCGATGCGGTGCCTTGCGGGATGAAACGGCCGGGCAACGGCGCCCGCCGATTGTGGTAACCTCTTGCAGGAGCATTTGCGCGTATGGAGACGAACATCTACGTCGGGAATCTGCCTTTCAGCGCCACCGAAGACCAGGTTCGCCAACTGTTCGAGGCTTACGGACAGGTTACGTCCGTGAAACTCATCAATGACCGCGAGACCGGCCGCCCCCGCGGCTTCGGCTTCGTGGAAATGGATGGCGACGGCGCCAAGCAGGCCATCGAGGCCCTCAACGGCTCCGATTACGGCGGCCGCACCATGAAGGTCAACGAAGCCCGCCCCCGCGAGCGCCGTCCGGCCGGACGCTGGTAGAAGCTCCTCCGAGCATCACCCTGCGGCCCGCCTCCTCACGGAGTCGGGCCGTTTTTTATTGCCCGCCCGGCATGTGCTTATCACTCCTCGGGGCTGGGCGAGAAAGCCAGGGCGAGGCGCGTCACCAGATCGGCCAGATCCTGGCCGCGATGGTTCCAACGGAACTCAAGTTCCTTGAGATAATACGGAAATTTTTCAGGGGAGACGCCCTGCAGCCTGGCCAGACGTTCCATGAGGAAACCCCAGAAGGGGTTGGCGCCGCGCAGGTCCAGCCCGCCGTCGCGCCCCCGCAGCGCGGAGGAGACCCACTGCGGCCCACCGCAGCAGACCAGCCCCAGATAGCCGCGCACTGGGCCGGTGTAGACCACGGAGCCCACCCGGGCGGTCCTGAGCCGGAAATTGCTCTTGTAGAGGGTCAGGTCGGCGGCCTCCACATCGGGCAGAAGGTCCACGAAGACCCAGCGCCCGTGCTCCATCACGCCGAACACGGGGGGGGTCTCGTCGGCGTCGCGCTCGGCCAGGCTCCGCATGATCTGGCGCGCATCGGTGGCCTGGGAGAGGATGGCCTGGCGCAGGGCGTCCATGGCCTTGTAGGCCGTGTTGTAGGAGACATCGAGCAGGGTGGCGCTCTGCTTCACCGGGGTCTCCCCGGCGAACAGTTCGGCCATGCGCAGCCACTGCGCGGGCCTGAGGCCGCCCACGCCCATGAAACGCCCGGTCAATTCGTGGAAGGTGTAGCCGCACCCGGGGCAGCGCAGCCGCCCGGAGCCCAGCCGGTAAGTCTTTTCGCTCCGGCAGCGCGGGCAGCCCCAAGCGCCAGCCTGGCGGCACAGGGAGACGATGCGCTCCCTGGCCGCCTGATCGTCGGATAGGGCTGGCTGCGGCTGGCTGTCCATGGCCGCCCGGGGCTTGGCCCGGCCTCCTAGAACCCC
>JBKICO010000341.1:0-2873 GCA_046567065.1 Acidobacteriota bacterium | reverse complement strand
TATAGCCCTTGCGCATGGCCAGGATGTCCAGGGTCAGGGATTCAAGGTCGTCCAGGGCTGGCAGGCTGGGGCGGTCCAGCTCGCGGAAGTCCGTGGTCTTGATGTAGCCTTTGCAGCTCTCGCAGGCGTCAACGCGGTAGCCGGGCTCCTCGTCGGCGGTGAAGAAAGGCAGCTTGGCCGCGTCGCGCTCCTGGCAGTAGGCGCACTGCAGCCTGAAGGTGCGGTATTCGGCCCGGCAGAAGGAGCAGCAGTTCACGCGCACGCCCTCCTTGCCGCGCAGCGAGGAGTGGAAGGGCAGGCTGCCGCAGATGGGGCAGGTGGCCTGGTCCCAGTTTCTGTCCTGGGGCAGGGCCAGGTCGAGCACCGAGGCCTGGGCCATCAGGGAAGGCGTCATGCTGGATTGGGCCAGGAAAGCCAGGGCGCGCGGAGCCTGGGGCGTGCGCGCGGCGAAATTCTTGAAGAAGTCCAGGTCGCCGGAGAGGAAGGCGGCGTGGGCCGCACGCATCAGCTCGTCGCCTTCGGCGCGGACCACGTCGGCCGCCTGGGCCATGGGGCCGCCCAGGTCCGCCAGGAGGTCCGTGAAGCGCTTGAACAGGGCTTCGGCCTGGGCCGCATCATAGGGGAAGCGGTCGCGTGCCAGCAGGGGCTTGCCCTGGATCACCTGGTCCACGCTGGAGAGCTCACCGTCGGGGATGTCCTGCAGGGTGCAGGCGGCCCGGGCTTCGTTCTGGATGCGGTACACCGCCTCAACCAGCCCGAGCAACTGGGCCGGGATGTACTCCTTGCCGCGCATGGCGGTGAATTTGCGTTTGGCCAGCCTCTCTTCCTGCTCGATATTGTTGAACATGATCACCCCTGATTCGGTGTTGCGCGGTAAACTGCCACCGCGTGCGGAAGACGTCGCATACTGCCACAGATCGGTAAACGCGTCCAGCAAGGCGGGCTTGCTGCCGCGTTGACACCAGCACAGGCCTCAGGGGGCCAGCTTCAGGGCCACGCGCTGCCCCCGCTCCAGGCCGGAGAGCACCTGGGTGCGCTGGTTGCCCTTGAGGCCCAGCCCCGGCTCCACTGGCATGACGCCCCCGCGCCCGTCCTCCGCGTAGACCAGGCGCTTGCCGCCCCGCGTCACCACGGCCTCGTTGGGCACACTGAGGACGCCAGCGGCCTCCTCCATCTTGATCAGGCACTGCACGTTCATGTCGGGCCGGAGCTCCAGGGACGACAGGGGGGCCAGCGGCACGATGGCCGGGTAATAGAGCACCTTTCCCACAGTCTCCGGCGCGGGGGAGACGCGCTCCACCCTGGCCTCGAACACCCGCTCCTTGTGCGCGGGCCGGAAGAAACGCACGGGCGTGCCCTTGCGGATTCCCGCGGTGTCGGCCTCGTTGATGTAGGCCCAGAGCTCCAGGAAGCGAGGGTCGATGACGGTGACGATGTTCACCGTCTCCAGCTCGGCCACCACCTGCTCCCCCTCCTGGGTGTGCACCTGACCCACGATGCCGTCGATGGGGCTCTCGATGCGGGTCATGGAGAGGTAGACCTCGCTCAGCTCCAGTTCCGCCCTAGCGGCCTCCAGCTCCCGGCGGGTGCGCGCCAGCTCGGCGTCGCGCTCCCTGCCGATGCGCTCCAGCGCGGCCTGCCCGGCCCGCACGTTCTGCGCGGCCACGGCCTCGTCGCGCCGCGAGGCGTCCATGGCGTCCTGCGAGATGTGCCCCTGCCCCCTCAGCGCGTCGCGCCGTTCGCGGCCGCGCGCGGCGTAATCCAGCTTGCCGCGCCCCGCCGCGATTGCGGCGCGGGCCTCCTCCAGGCGTCCGGCGAAGAGGGCCCCGGTGCGCTCGTATTCGCTGGCGGACGCATCCAGGCGGGCCTGGGCCTGATCGCACTGGGTTTTGAGCTCACGGTTGTCGAGCTGAGCCAGCAACTGGCCCTTGCGCACGATGTCCCCGGTGCGCACCGTAAGCAGCACCACCTGGCCCTTGAGCCTGCTTCCCACGCGCACCAGCCCTTCCGGCCTGGCCTTGATAACGCCCGGAGCCTCGATGGCGCGCACCACGTCGGCCACGGCCGCCTCGCCCCACTCCCGCACGACCGGGGCGGAGTCTGCGGGCTTGTCGCAGCCGCTGGCCAGCAGGGCCAGGGAGAGCGCAAGAGCCAGGATCGGGGCAACCGGGCGGAGCCTTCGGGCGGTCTGCGAAGCAAACGGCATGGCTGGTCAGGCCTGCGCGTTGACGATGCGGCCCTTGAAGGCCTGTTCGACGGGCGCGGGGAAATCCGTGAAGCGGGGAATCTGCGGGGACGGCGCTCCGGCAGCCTCGGCCCCGGAGGGCAGGGGCAGGAGACGGAACGAAGCGGGGGGCTCCTTCTTGCCCAGGAGCGGCGGCGCGACAGCGGGATCGACGGGCCTCATTCCTCATAATGGCCCATGGCGCCGGGGTTGGCAAGCCGCATCCTCCACCGCCGAAGGCTCGAAGCGAGCTTGCCACTCAGGCTGGCGCAGGCTACAAAGGCAGACGGCCTCTTTCAGGCCAAGCCGGAGAATCCATGTTCGCACGCTTTTTTACGCATCGGGAAAGAGACATCAATTCAACCAGCCTGGGCAAGCAGCGCACCTACTGCCTCAAGCGGGGCGACACCCACATACGGTTCACGGGCAAGCTCCTCTCCTTCTACCACGCGGCGGACGACTGCCTGGAGCCCGCGGCCCAGAACCAGACCCACCTGGAAACAATCGCCCTCTTCCGCACCCAGAGCCAGTACCTGATCTATTACGTCCTGCTCTACCAGAACAACGAGCACCTCTCGGGCAGGCATGTGCACCTGCATGCCACGCCCGATCTGGACGGAGCGGAACGCTTCATCGGGGCCATGGCCTA
>JBKICO010000340.1:0-3207 GCA_046567065.1 Acidobacteriota bacterium | reverse complement strand
TGAGCAGCCTGCGCCGGGGCGGATGCAGGGCTTCGCCCCAGGCGGACTGGTCGTAGGGGCCGTACTCCTCGAAGCCCTGGCTCACGCCGCCGCCAGGCAAGCCCACGTTACCGGTCATGGCCGAGAGCGCGTCGATGGCCCGCACGCCCAGGTGGGCGTCCACGTGGCGGTGCATGCCCCAGCCCAGCAGGATCGCGGCGGGTTTGCCGTGCCACATGGCCTCGGCCAGGGCGCGAACGTCCTCGGGCGTGACACCGGCCAGGGCGGCGCGCTCCTCCACCGTCGCCTCCAGGGCTATAGCCCGGAAGGCCTCGAAGCCGCTGGCCCGCTCGGTTACGAAGCTTTGGTCCACCCAGCCGTTTTCCAGGGCTGCGCGGGCCGCGCCCAGGGCCAGGTGGACGTCCGCCCCGGGCCTGAGCTGGATGTGCCGCGAGCACAGGGCCAAGCTCTCGGTTGCGGCCGGGTCCACCAGCCAGACCTGCGCGCCTCGCTTGCGAGCCTCAGCCAGGATGCGGGTCATGTTGAACTGGGTGACCGCCGGGTTGCGGCCCCAGAGGATGATGCTGCGCGCGTTCAGGTGGTCCAGCGGGTCGTGGGAGACGCGCACCCCGAAATCCTGGGCCATGGCCGCGTAGGCCGTGCCCGAGCAGAGCGTGCCCGCCAGGCCCGTGACCCCGCCCAGGTGGGCGAAGAAGCGCGCGTTGAGCACGGTGAGGGCCGTGCGCTCGCCGTAGCCCTGGTAGTGCAGGATGGATTCCGGCCCGGACTCGGCCACGAAGGCCTTGATCTTCTCCGCCCAGAGGTCCAGGGCTTCGCCCCAGCTTATGGCCCGCCAGGAGCCGCCTTTGCGCAGCATGGGGCTGGTGACGCGCTCCGGGCTGTAGACCCGGCGCACGTAGGCCTTCATCTTGCCGCAGCAGCCGCCCTGGTTCAGGGGATGGGCCGGATTGCCCTTGATGGCAGTGAGGCGGCCCTGCTCCACCACGGCCAGCAGGCCGCAGCAGCTTGGGCAGTCCCGGGTGCAGGTGGTGACGATGGAGCGGGTGTTTTCGGTCGCGCGCATGTTCAACCCTAGCCCAAACGGCCCGAAACCTCCAGCCGCCCTCCCGGAGGCCTTGACCCTGGCCCCGGCCCAGTTGCGGGCCTTGACCCGAGCTCCGTCGAGGAGTAGCCAAATCCCCCCTATGCAGCACGCGCAAGACGACCATACCGGCCAGCGGGCCGAGCCCTCCGCCCTGTCGCAGGCCCTGCCCATCATCATGGGCTACCTGCCCGTGGGCTTCGCCTACGGCGTACTGGCCGTGAAGGCCGGGCTCTCCCTGGCCAACACGGGGCTCATGTCCATCCTGGTCTACGCGGGCTCGGGCCAGCTCATCGCCGTGGACATGATCGGCTCCGGCGCTTCCGCCTCCACGGTGATAGCCACTACCTTCATCGTGAACCTGCGCCACGTGCTCTTCTCCGCCGCGCTCTCGCCGTTTTTGGCCAGTTGGCCCGTGCGGCGCATCGCCCGCTTCTGCTTCGAGATGACCGACGAGACCTTCGCCCTGCACGCCACGCGCTTCCACAACCGGCAATTGAGCGTCCGCAAGACCCTGGCCATCAACCTGCTGGCGCACACGGGCTGGATCGTGGGCGGCATCGCCGGGGCCGTGGCGGGCGGCTTCGTGCCCGACGTGAAGCCCCTGGGGCTGGACTACGCCCTGCCCGCCATGTTCGCGGTGCTGCTTGTGGGCCAGCTCTTGAGCCCGGCGCACATCCTGGCCGCCGCCCTGGGCGGCTCCCTGGCCCTGATCATCTCCCAGACCGACGCCTCGGCTTACGCCACCCTGGCCGGAGCCGTCATCGCAGCCGCCACCGCGGCCTTCACGCCATGGACCAGCAAACGATCCTCCTGACCGTGCTGGGCATGGCCGCGGTGACCTACCTGCCGCGCGTGATCCCGGCCCTGTTCTTCGCCTCGCGCCCCATGCCCGAGGCCCTGCGCCGTTTCCTCTCCGTGGTGCCCCCGGCGGTGCTGGGCGCGCTGCTGGCCCAGTCCGTGCTGCTGGAGAAAGGCGCGCTGCGCCTGAGCTTCGACAACGCCTTCCTCTGGGCCTCCGCCCTCACCAGCCTGCTGGCCTGGCGCACCAAGGGCTTCTTCGGCCCCGTGCTGGCCGGGCTGTGCTTCGTGGCCCTCTGGCGCGCCCTCGTCTAGCCGTTGCCAACAGCCTCCGTGCTCGGCTATCCTGGGGGAAACCCCGAGGAGGTCGGACATGGAAGGCTTCACGGACACTGTCGTCATCCGCGGCGAGGACTGCCTCTACAACCCCAAGACCGGCATCGCCATCATCCAGTGCGAGAAGTGCGGCCACATGAACCACGTGGAGATCGAGGTGGTGGACGGAGAGGCACGCTTCTACGGCTTCTCCTGCGAGAACTGCGGCACATTCAACAGTGCGGACTGATTGACGTTTTCATTTTGGCTACTATTCGTATTACGGGCCTGCTGCTGGCCTCCCTGCTGCTGCCCTCTCTTTTCCTGGGCGCCTGTGCGGGCGACGAGGTGGCGCGCCTCAAGGCAATGCGCCACCCCGTGGCTCCCGAGCGGACCCTGGGCGAGCTTCTGGGAGGCAGCCCCCTCTTCACCCGCGTGAGCTGGTCGGCCACCCCCAGGCCGGACGGAAGCACACTGGCGCGGGCTACGGGCGTCTTCAACCTGGACGCCCTGGTGGGCAAGGCGGCCCTGGGCCGCATCTTCACCGCGCAGGACAGGGCCGCCCTGGCCAAGGCTGGGGCGAACCTGTGTTACGTTCTAGAATACCATTTCTGGCGGGACGCCCCTCAGGGGCGGCAGGCCTCGCAGGCCGTGATGCTTGTGACCATGGACTGGACCCAGCCCGCCCCCCTGCAGAGCGATGCTCTGCTGCGCGAGATAGCGCAGGGCACCGCGGGGCCGGCCCTGCTGGCCGCTGCCACGGACGCCGCCGCCTACTGCAGGGCGCGGCTCTCGGTGCCAGAAAGGAAGTGACGGAGAGGAAGTGAGGCGGAGTCAGTAGGAGAGATTCAGGGCAGAGGCTCGGAGATGTCGTCCGGGGTGCCCAGGCGGCCGTCCGGCCCCGGGGAGGCCACCCGCCCCCTGCCCTGCGGGTCGACAAGCAGCACGTAGGGAGAGCCCCAGGGGTCGCGCTGGACCTCCGACGGGGCGGCATCCGCGTTGCCGGGCGG